>JAYZXK010000087.1:0-14653 GCA_036141415.1 Pseudomonadota bacterium | reverse complement strand
GCGCAAAGGCTTAACGGTTAAAGATCTTGAACCCATGATAGGTAAAAGCAATCGTGTTTATGAAATCCTAAACCATAAGCGATCACTCACGCTAAAAATGATTTGGAAACTTCATGAAGGGCTAGGTATTCCAGCAGAGTCGCTCATCAAACCGCCGCAAGTTCGCGCTTCATAGCGCTGCGCATAAAAATTATGTTGTCATGAATGACGCTCGCTACCCAAATATTTCAGCTATTGATAACAGGCTAGCTGAGCTTGAAAGTAAAGAATCCACCTTCTAAAGAAGGTGGCTTTGCATTAACCCCCTAAAAGGGGGCCTCTAGTCAAGGGCGAGCTGAGCTTGCTCTTGTCTCTCAACCTTCTCTTGGTGACGAACATATCGTCTTATGATTTCTTCGATAACTCCTACTGAATCAACAAAGTAACCTCTTTGCCAAAAGTGGTTGCCCCACATTTTATTCTTTCTCAAATGGGGATATTTACTAAATAACTTCAGTGCTATTTTGCCCTTCAAAGCTCCCATCAAATTCGATATGGAGAGCTTCGGTGGGACTTTGACGACCAAGTGGACGTGGTCTATCTGCACATTCAACTCCATTACTATGCAACCGAGTTGCTCGCAATAGACATGAATACATCTATACACGTCCTTACCTAGCTTATTCTTTAATATCCTAAACCGATACTTCGGCGTCCAAACTATGTGATATTGACATCGCCAAAACACGTGCGATGCTTGCTCGTATCTACTCATGTTAATTTCCTTTTTGACTTCGCTAAAAATCAAAGGGAGATTTAACATGGGTAGATATACGGGCAAAGCCCTTCCATGAATGATAACCACCTACTGAAGTAGGTGGTTTAGGACTGGAAATAAAAAATCGAAAATAGCCTGGGGCCAGCGGCTTCAGGCTATTCAGAAGTAAAGCCCGGGAAGCTGGAGGGCCAGTATCCTGAGTAAATAACCGCTAAAACAAGCAGGACGATTAAGCCGCTAGCCGCGCAGGTAAAACCGGTATGCGCTTTTTCCTGACGAAAAATGGCTCGCTCGCGTTCAACCCTTCTGGGGTACTGACCAAGGGTGAGGATTTTACAAACCGGCCAGCCAACGATGTAGCACAACCGCCAGAACAGCAGCTCTGCAATAAGAAACCCAATGCCCCTGAAAAAACCTTTGCCAGCCTGTGCGACTACATCTTCAATCACGATAAATCCTGTCGGTTATTATTGTTGTTATAGGTTCAGCACATCGCCTGTTACGCTGACTACTGCTGAGTTAATTTATCTGTCTTTACCTGAGGAGCTAAGCAACTCAATGGCGTGGCTGTCTCACCGGTGCCACGGCTACACTATTTAAATTATTACAAATCGCCATAATTAACAATCAGTTCGCATTATCGGGCAAGCTCTCACCCACTAAGCTTAATCTGTCGCAAACAATTGGTTAATATCAGCAAATGCCTTGAACTCCAACGCGTTGCCGGCCGGATCCATAAAGAACATAGTGGCCTGTTCACCGGCCTGGCCCTTAAAACGCACGTAGGGCTTAATAACAAACTCCAAATTAGCGGCGGTGAGTTTATCGGCCAGGGCCTGCCAGTCTTCCATGGTTAGCACGACACCAAAATGTGATACTGGCACACTGTGACCATCCACGACATTATATTCCGGCGCGGACGGCATAGCCTTTACCAGATGCGTTACCAACTGGTGGCCGGCTAAATCCCAGTCTATCCACTGCGTATCACTGCGCCCCTGTTTGCAACCGAGTAACTCGCCGTAAAATTCGCGGGCTTTCTCCAGGTTGTCTACCGGAATGGCTAAATGAAAAGGTTGAGGCATGACGATACGGCTCCTTCGTCGTTGATGAACGTTAAACTAGAGTAATTTTTTAAGTAAAAAGCGCTTACGGGCACTTGAGGGCGCATAGCGAATAGCCACATCAAACCAGAAACTGCGTTTCATCACGCTTTTGAGGTGACTGAAAGTATCAAAGCCAAACTTGCCGTGGTAGCGGCCTATACCGCTGTTGCCCACTCCGCCGAAGGGCAGTTGCGGGTTTGCCATAAACATCATGGTATCATTGATACACACACTTCCGGCACTGACCTCATCAACAAATTGCTGCTGAATACTCTGTGATTCGCTGAATAAGTACGCCGCCAGCGGCTTGTGCCGGCGCTTAATAAAATCGATAGCTTCGCTGACGCTGCTGACTTCAATAACCGGTAAGACCGGCCCGAAAATTTCTTCCTGCATGACCGGCGTGTCGATATCCGGATTTAAAATCACCGTGGGTGCCAGCTTCATTTGCGCTTCATCGAGCTGACCACCAATCACTATCTCGTGCCCTTCGGTGTATTGCTTTAATCGCGCTAAATGACGCTCATTAACAATGCGCCCATAATCCTTGCTTTGTAACGGCTGATTGCCAAACTGGCGGGTGATTTCCTTACCAAGCTTGTCGATAAGCGCATCGGCACAGCTGCGTTCAACCAATACATAATCAGGTGCGATGCAGGTTTGACCGGCGTTGGTCCATTTCCCCCATACGATTCGTCGCGCAGTGGTGGCGATATCGGTATTGGCGTCTACCACGCACGGGCTTTTGCCCCCCAGCTCTAGAGTAACCGGTGTCAGGTTTTGAGCCGCTGCGGTCATAACTATTTTACCCACGGCTTCACCGCCGGTATAAAAGAGATGATCAAAGGGCAACGAGAGTAACTCACTGGCAACCTCCTTATCGCCCTCGACTACCGCCACCGCATCGCCATCCAGATACTTAGGGATAAGGCTGGCCATCAGTGCCGAGCTGGCCGGCGCCAGTTCAGAGGGTTTAAGAAGCGCACAGTTTCCGGCGGCCAATGCTGCAACATAGGGGGCGAGCGTGAGCTGTACCGGGTAATTCCACGCACCGATGATCAACACAGTACCAAGTGGCTCCGGTTGCAGTGAACTGCGGGCCGGTTGTGCCACCAGCGGTGTACTAACCTTGCGGGCTTTCATCCACTGGCGCAGGTGCTTTTTAGTGTGCTGTATATCACTCAGCAGAAAACCAATTTCGGTGGTAAAGGCTTCTGCCTCACTTTTACCCAGATCGGTGTTAAGGGCCTCAACAAACGCCGCTTCGTTTTCGCTGAGCATGCGCTGCAAAGCTTCCAGTTGCGCTTTTCGCCAGGCATAGGTTTTGGTTTTGCCCAGCACATAGGACTGCTGTAAACGCTCAAAAACTGACACGATGGCGCCCGGTGCTTTACTCACGAAACAACTCCTGCAGGTACGATGTGTTCATACTAGCACTATTTCACAGCAATAAAAAAACCCCGCGAAGGCGGGGTTTTTAAACTTTAACCGTTTTTATGCGTCGTAAGGATGGCGCATTACAATGGTTTCATTACGGTCCGGACCGGTAGAGATAATATCCACCGGTACCCCGGTGATCACTTCCAGACGAGCAATGTAGTCTTTAGCAGCCTGAGGCAGCGAGTCATAATCGGTAACACCAAAGGTGTTATCGCTCCAGCCAGGCATTTCTTCATAAACCGGCGTCACCAGATCATAGCCATCAGCAGCCATGGGTGGAACGTCTTTTACGTTACCGTCTTTATCTTTATAACCTACACAGATTTGCAGGGTTTCCAGACCATCCAGTACGTCAAGCTTAGTCAGACAGAAACCGGTGATAGAGTTGATTTGTACCGCGCGCTTCATGGCTACCGCGTCAAACCAACCAGTGCGTCGCTTACGACCGGTAGTGGCACCAAACTCGTGACCTTTCACACCTAAGTGTTCACCCACCGCATCATCCAGCTCGGTAGGGAAAGGACCAGAGCCAACACGAGTAGTATAGGCCTTAACGATACCCAGCACATAGTCCAGGTTCAGCGGGCCAAAACCAGCGCCGGTTGCTACGCCACCAACAGTGGTGTTAGAAGAGGTAACGTACGGGTAAGTACCGTGGTCGATATCCAGCAGTGTGCCCTGGGCACCTTCAAACATGATAGGCAGGCCAGCTTTCTGGGCTTTATCCAGTTCGTCGGTCACATCAACTACCATCGCACGCAGGATATCGGCAACGGCCATGGCATCAGCCAGGGTCTTATCGAAATCAACCGGCTCTTCGCCGTAATACTGCGTTAAGGTAAAGTTATGGATATCCAGCACTTCTTTTAACTTGGCAGCGAAATCTTCGGCATTGAACAGGTCGCCAACCCGTAAACCACGGCGGGATACTTTATCTTCATAAGCCGGACCAATGCCGCGACCAGTAGTGCCGATAGCCTTGGCACCGCGGGCTTTTTCACGCGCAACGTCAAGTGCTACATGGTAAGGCAGAATAAGCGGACAAGCTTCACTGATTTTCAGGCGTTCACGCACTGGTACACCGCGCTCTTCCAGCATGGAGACTTCAGTCATTAATGCTTCCGGGCTCAGTACCACGCCGTTACCAATAATACAGGTAACGTTTTCGCGCAGAATGCCGGATGGGATTAGATGCAGAACGGTTTTTTCACCGTCGATTACCAGTGTGTGACCTGCATTGTGTCCGCCCTGATAGCGAACAACATACTTTGCACGGTCAGTAAGCAGATCTACTACTTTACCTTTTCCCTCGTCACCCCACTGGGTGCCAAGGACCACAATATTTTTAGCCATGAGTCGAGTATGTTAAAAAATTAGGCGTGGATTCTATCAAAATTAAGGCCACTGGATCATCTGTTTTATGCACAAATATTCAGCTGACCAGTGAATATTTGCCCTGTTTAGCGCTAATTCACTATAAAGTATAAACAAACTGAGCCAATCACCACCAGGGTACCGCCAATCTGACGCAATTGGCCGGGTTCTGATTCGGCCACTTGCCGCAGATCTTGCCGCCAGCGGTTTGGTACAAGCACTGGCCCGATCCCCTCAATAATCATTACCATCGCCAGCGCCGCCCAGAACCAATTTGGCATACTTGTCTCAAAAATACGTGTGATTGTCCCGCACTATAGCAAATAATTCACCGCATGCGACGCCGGGCGGGCTATAATTAAGTACGACAAATGAACAAGCTCACAACATGCTATTTCCCAACCTCGGTCAATACAGCCTGACCGTTTCTAATAACATACTGGAAGTTTATGCCACCGGAGCGTGGGACGTGGGTATGGCTACTATACTGAAAGATGAGATGGCGCCCATCGCCAGACAGTTTGGACAGCGCAACTGGGCAGCCATTGTAGATTGCCGGCGCTGGGTGATGAGCACCCCCGAGTGCCAGGGTATCGTACGGGAAGGTATTTTCGACAATATCCGCAATGGCTTAAAAAGGGCAGCCTATGTGGTGGATACCAATCACATAAAGCACGCCCAGCTGGAACGCACTCACCCACAGATGAAATCAGACGATCCGATCTTAAAAGCCTACAAGCGTGAGTACTTCACTAACTATCTGGACGCCATAAAATGGCTCAGGGATGAAGGATATCAGCCCTGAGTGGCTATAAGGACAGCCCTGAGCCGTCGTTATATTAATACATCAGGCTGTATACTTTACGACGGTAACCAGACTTCAGCGAGTCGCCATCCGGCAGCGCATTGATAATATCGAGGATAAGCTTTTTCGCTTCGCCAAAGCCAAAGTCTTTAAGCAATACGCCATAGAGCAATTCCAGCGCTTCTTCAAAACGCTGCACCTGATAAAGCGCCACGGCTAAATCCACCTTCACCTGCAAATCATCCGGGTTGGCTTCAGCCTGTTCCTGTAAGGCTCGGATCTCCGGCGTATCGGCGGCCTGTTCAGCCAGCTCCACTTTGCCCTGCAGGGTATGATAACGCTGATCCTGATCCACCAGCTTTATCTCTGCCAGTAATTCCTTGGCAGCCGGCACTGCGCCGGTTTCAATCAGACAGTCAATATAAAGGTATTTGCTATCGATGTTGTCCGGGTTAATCTCATAGGCTTGCTTCGCCATAGGGAAGGCGCCGCTGTAATCACCGCCAGCAATAAGCTCTGCGGCTTTAGCGAGGAATTCATCCTCCGGGCTGGGCAGGTATTTACCTAACATGGCACGAATTTCAATTTCCGGCTGCATACCGGCAAAGCCATCTACCGGCTGCGCATCTTTTACTACCATTACGGTAGGCAGATTACGAATGCCAAACTGAGCGGCTACCTGCTGCTCACGCTCACAGTCAACACGGGCCAGTAACAGGGTGTCCGGATAATCACCGGCAATTTTTTCCAGAATCGGCGATAATTCTTTGCAAGGCTCATAGCCTTCGGCCCAAAAGTCGATTAAGACGATTTTCTCTTTAGACACTTCCAGAATGATCTGCTGAAAGTTCTCTACCGTTAAATCCACGATGTTGTTCGACATCAATTGCTGCATGCTTATTTCGCCTGTTTGCTTTCGTTCGATTGTGCTTATGAATATGGGCGCGCTGGCCTTAATTACAAGTCCTTAAAATACAAATGCTACACTATCTCTGACAAAATACTAAGGCGATAAGATGACAACAACAAAACGCTTTACCTCATTCCGGGAATTTTACCCGTACTACCTGAGTGAACATCAGAATGTAACCTGTCGGCGACTGCATTTTATCGGTTCAACACTGGTACTCACCCTGCTGATATTGAGTTTAGTTACCGGGCAGTTAATGCTGCTATGGTTACTTCCGGTAGCCGGTTATGGCTTTGCCTGGCTCGGCCACTTTAAATTTGAGCACAATAAACCTGCGACCTTTCGTTATCCCTTTTACAGCTTAATGGGAGACTGGGTCATGTATAAAGATATCCTGCTGGGCAGGATAAAATTCTGACGACAGTAAGCAAGGAAAAACAATAATGAATAACACCATAAAAGCCCTGGCAGCCAGCGTTATGCTGGGCTTATCAGCTAGCGCGGCGGCTGATAACAGCGCGCCCACCACTTTCGATTACAAAGACGTGTTTGCCCTCGAATACGCAGCGTCACCAGTGTTTACGCCCGATAGTAAACACATCATTTACGAGCGTCGCAGCAACGATATTATGAACGATCGTATGCACATCAGTTTATGGCAGGTAGAGGTAAAAAGCGGCCAGCATCGCCCGCTGATTGCTGAGCATGCCAGTGTGCGCAGCCCGGTGCTTTCTCCCGACGGCGGCAAGCTCGCCTATCTGTCTGACCGCTCCGGCTCACAGCAACTTTATGTACGCTACCTCGACAGTGGTGAAGACGCCCTGTTAGCCAACACGAGCTATGCACCGGGCAATGTCGTCTGGTCGCCAGACGGAAAATCGCTGGCATTTACCCAGTTTACTCCGCAAGCAGATAAACCCTTGTTTACCGATATGCCAGGCAAACCGGCCAGGGCCAAGTGGGCAGAAGCCGGTAAGTTTATTGATGACCTAAACTACCGCTCTGATGGTGCGGGCTATGTACCGGGTGGCTTTAATCAAATTTATCTGTTACCGGTAGAAGGCGGTACCCCCCGCCAGCTAACGTTTACCGATTACCCGCTCAATGGCGATCTGAGCTTTTCAAACGATGGCAAAAAGTTGTACTTTTCAGCCAATCCAAGCGACAACTACGCCATGGAAGTGATGAGCAGTGATATTTACACTCTGGACATTGCTTCGGGAACGTTTAACCAGATCACCAGCCTCGAAGGGCCGGAGAGTGGCCCGCAACTGAGTCCGGACGGTAAGTACCTGGCGTTTAAACACACCACCGACCGCAAGTTAAGCTTCCAAAGCAGCGACTTATGGGTTATGCGTATGAAAGACGGCAAGCTGACTAACCTTACCGAATCTTTTGACCGCACTACCGGACAGTTTGCCTGGGGCGACGACAGTGATGAGTTATACATCAGTTATCAGGATGCCGGACAAACCAAAGTGGCCGCTGTGGAACTCGACGGCGACATGGATAAGCTCAACATAGCTTTGAGTGGTCAGTCGCTTGGGCGCCCTTATACCTCAGGCGAGTTTGCAGTGGCCGATAATGGCGCGCTGGCTTTTGTCAGCTCCGATGGCTCGACGCCGGCGGATTTGTTTGTGCGCGAAAGCCGCGGCAAGGTAACCCGGTTAACCGCACTCAATGAAGATGTGCTCGGTCACCTGAATATGCCGGCGATTAAAGCCATGACAGTAACGTCTTCGGTTGATGAACGCCCTATTGAAGCCTGGATGATTACCCCGCCAGACTTTGATCCTAACAAGCAATACCCGCTCATTCTGGAAATACATGGTGGCCCGCACACGGCCTACGGCCCCAACTTCAGTGCCGAAATTCAGTTAATGGCAGCCAAAGGTTATGTGGTGGTGTGGTCAAATCCACGCGGCAGTACTTCTTACGGTGAAGACTTTGCCAACTTAATCCATCACAACTACCCGTCAGAAGATTATAACGATTTAATGGATGTAGTAGATGGGGTCATCGCCAAAGGCTTTATTGATACCGACAACCTGTTTATCACAGGTGGCTCTGGTGGTGTATTAACCGCGTGGTCGATTGGTAAGACCGACCGGTTTGCCGCCGCCGTGGTCGCCAAACCGGTGATTAACTGGATGAGCTTTGCCTTAACGGCCGACGCTTACCCCTACTTCACCCAGTACTGGATGCCGGGTATGCCCTGGGAAATCCCGGAGCATTTATGGGCCCACTCACCGTTATCACTGGTAGGGAACGTCACCACGCCAACCATGCTGCTGACGGGTGAGTCTGATTACCGCACGCCAATCAGTGAGTCTGAACAGTTCTATCAGGCCCTGAAACTGCGCGGAGTAGAGTCGGCCATGTTGCGCCTGCCGGGAGCATCCCACGGCATTGCCTCAAAACCGTCACGACTGATCCAGAAAGTCGGCAATATCCTCGCCTGGTTCGAACGCTATCGTACCGAGCCAAAAACAAAGGCCGAGTAGATGCATGAAAAAAGGGCTACCGAGGTAGCCCTTTTTGCTAGTTAGCCGGGGTTATCTGCAGTAACTTGCCGTTACTTTCATCGGTTAACAGATAAATCAAACCGTTAGGACCCACTTCGACGTCGCGGATCCGTTCGTTACGGTCGCGCAGGTACTCGGTTTGTGACTCCACTTCGCCGGCCTCATTAAAGCTAATGCGGCGCAGGTGGCGAAACTTGAGTGCTCCCACCAGCAAATCGCCCTGCCAGTCTTTAAACACCTCGGAAGCATAGAACGTCATGCCGCTTGGGGCGATGGATGGGTCCCAGTAAAGCACGGGCTGCTCCATACCTTCCTGCTCCGTTTTATCAGAAATAATACTGCCGTTGTAATCAATACCATAGGTAATTACCGGCCAGCCATAATTGTTACCGGCTTTGATCAGGTTTACTTCATCACCGCCTTTCGGACCGTGTTCCATGGCCCAGACTTCCCCCGTTTGCGGGTGCACGGTTAAGCCCTGAACATTACGATGCCCATAACTGAATACCTCCGGTGCATCGCCCTCTACAAAAGGGTTGTCTTCGGGCACATCACCATTACGCTTAATGCGTACAATCTTGCCAAAGTGATTGTCGGTGTTCTGTGCTTCTTTCATGTATTTATAGCGGTCACCCAGCGTGACGAAAAGATGCTGGTCATTATCGAAAGCCAGTCGACAACCAAAGTGGAAACCATTATTCACCACCGAATCGGCCACAAAAATATCTTTCACGTTGGTCAGGCTGGTACCGTTTAAAGTAGCACTGGCTACGCTGGAGCTGCTGCCACCTTCGGTTGGCCGTGAATAACAAAAATACACCGTCTGGTTATCGGCAAAATCCGGATCGGCGGTGATGTCCAGCAGACCGCCCTGATTATCGGCTGCTACTTCAGGAACGCCGCTCAATGGCTTGCTTAGCCCGCTGGCAAAATTAAACTTGCGAATTTGCCCGCTTCGTTCGGTGATCAGCATCTCACCGGAGGGCAGAAAAGTCATTCCCCATGGATGATCAAGCCCGCTGGCCAGTTCATTTACATTTAATGTTTCTGTCGCCTGGCTGCTAAACGCAACAGCACCGGCCAGAGCCAGTGCTGTTAACGTCGCAACCTTTTGTTGAGGTCGCTTCATAATCGTCTCTTGTTGTTTTAAATTTTGTTATTGCACCATCGCGCGTAACATCCATGCGGTTTTTTCGTGCACGCGCATGCGGTCTGAGATAAGGGCTACGGAAGACTCGTCGTCTGCCTGTTGGGCAAGCTTCAGTGCCTCACGGCAGGTTTTTACTACCTGCTCATGAGCGTGAGTCAGTAGCTGCACCATTTCACTGGCTTCCGGCACGCCTTCAACTTCTTCAATGGCACTGAGTTCGGCAAATGCTTTATATGTACCAGGCGCGGCAACACCCAGGGTACGGATCCGCTCGGCAATATCGTCGACTGCAACAGCAAGCTCGGTGTAGTGTTCTTCAAACATCAGGTGCAATTCGCGAAATTGCGGGCCCGTTACATTCCAGTGGAAATTGTGCGTTTGCAGATACAGGGTGTAGGAATCTGCCAGTAATTTCTTTAAGCCGTGGGCAACCGCTTCGCGGTCTGCTTGTGCAATACCGATGTCAATCTTGCTCATTATAAACTCCTTGGTTTATTCCAATTATAGTACTAATAGCAATAATGCACTGATTTGGATTAATTTTACAGCGACCCATTGTCAGTGGTGGTGATGCCCACCCGGTTTCCCCTGCTCACCTACGGTAACTTCTACCGTTTTGCTATGTTGGTCAGCGAAATGCAGCGTCAGGTTAAACTTATTGCCTTTTGTCAGGGGATTAACCAGCCCCATAAGCATTACATGGTAGCCACCAGGCTTAAATTCAACCATCTCATCGGGCGCAACATCGATGCCATCGGTTACTTGTCGCATCTTCATCAAATCGCCTTCCATTACCGTGGTATGGATCTGTGCTTCGCTGGCAATGTCTGCCGGCACACTCACCCCGGTTAAGGTATACGCTGCCTCGCTATGATTCATCAAAGTAAGGTAAACGGCGGCCGTGGTAGCCATGGCAAAGGTCGCCCGGGCATTGGCGTTGTGCACCATAACACCGTGATCCATCTTCGCGGCAGCCGGTAACGCCAGTTGCAAGCCCAGCGCCAGTACAAGACATTGCCAGTAACGGTTAATCATTGTTGTCACTCCTGTTACTTTACAATAAAAAAAGACCCCACTAACAAGTGAGGCCCTGAAGGTTATTTTAGCTTACTGAAGTCAGCCTGCTCGCTTCATCGGCCAGGCAGGGGAAATGCGCCAGTGAAAGGTACTCACTAAGCTTTTGCAGTTTACTGCCCAGCTCAGCGTAACTCGACGCCGTCACATTGATGTGGCCCATTTTGCGCTTTTGACGCACAGACTTGCCGTACCAATGAAAATGCACCCCCGGCACGCTCAACAGCGCCAGCTGATGGTCGTCGCAGCCAATGATATTAATCATTGCGCTAACCGCTGCTTCACCGCCGGTATTGCAGGCAAGGCCCAAGGGTAAATCAAGCACTGCCCGTAAATGATTTTCAAACTGACTGGTAGGTGAACCTGCCTGACTCCAGTGCCCTGAATTATGTACCCGCGGGGCCAGTTCATTAACCAGCAGCTCGTCGCCACACTGGAATAACTCAACCGCCAGTACACCAACGTAGTCCATGCCATTAACCAGCTTGGTAAAGATGTCTCTGGCCTGGTCGTTTAATGCAGCAGTGCTGGCACTTGCCGGTGCCACCGAAACGTGAAGCTGTCCTTCGTGATGAAGGTTTTCTGCCAGAGGGTAAACAACCACTTCACCGCCAGGACTACGCGCGCCAATCAGCGATACCTCGCGGTCGAAATTTAGCATCTTCTCTACCACCAGCGGAACGGCTTTCAGATCAAGCTCTGCTAGCTGCGATTTAAGTGCCGGTAACTCACTGGCCGCTTTTAAGCGCCACTGGCCATAGCCATCGTAGCCGTCACGGCTGGCTTTGATGATTAGCCGTTCACCCAGATTCTCAACACAGCTATCCAGTTGCGTCAGGTCGTCAACAATCTGGTAAGGGCAATTCGGAATAGACAGGCTGCTCAGTAGTTGCTTTTCACGTACACGGTCGGCTCCGACCAGGATAGCGTCGATCCCCGGATGCAATTTACCTGACGCCTCTGCTTGTTGCAGTAAGGCCTCAGGAACATGTTCGAACTCAACAGTCAGTGCGTCGGCCCGTTCAATGGCTTGCTCAAGAGTATAATCGAGCGGCGCCTTACTGACCGGGTGTACCACAGTGTTATTGTTAACATCCACCGCCATGACATTGATGCCCAGCGGTGCGCCATCAAGATACATCATTTGTGCCAGCTGTCCGGCACCGTATACCAGCACCTGCATCGTTACAGCTCCAGTTTACCGTTTGCTAAAACCGTGTCTGTTTGTTGTTGGCGAAAGGCAATAATTGCATCGCGGACCGCCGGGTCCTGCAACGCAACAACCTGAGCCGCCAGCAAGCCGGCGTTTGCTGCACCCGCTTCGCCAATTGCCAGGGTACCAACGGCAACGCCTTTGGGCATCTGTACGATGGAGAGTAGTGAGTCCAGGCCATTTAATGCTTTCGACTTCACCGGACAGCCGAATACCGGTAAGTGAGTGTGAGCGGCAATCATACCAGGTAAATGGGCCGCCCCGCCTGCACCGGCAATAATAGCGCAAAAGCCATTTTGCTCTGCCTGCTCGGCAAATTCGACTAACAGATTAGGGGTGCGGTGTGCCGAGACAACCTGAGCCTCAAATTCAACACCGAATTGTTTGAGCATTACTGCCGCGTTTTGCATTGTTGGCCAATCCGATGTCGACCCCATCACAATTGCGATTTTCGCCATTTTGCCGTCCTCACAGACTTTGCGTTTTGTCATCCGCTTAACTCGTGGTTGAGCAGTGCTTGAAAAGCGGCCGATATTAGCTCATTTTGCCCCGTTTGCCCATAGTAAGCGTCTATTTGTGGTCAATTACAAACTGTCTGTAAACGGATATTTCCTCACTTTTAACGCAACCCGGGAAATATAGATAGAGATAAATGAGTTTTTAGTATATTTTTACACAAACGCTTTCATGGGATGCTTTATGAATACATTGACGTTCAGACTACTTGAAGTTTTTCAGCAGGTTGTTGATTGCGGTTCGGTAACCGCCGCCTCCAATGCCTTGCAACTCTCACAGCCTACCGTGTCACTTCAGCTTAAAAAACTAAACAGTATTATTGGTCTACCGCTGATTGAGCATTTTCAGGGTAGCGTGCAACTCACCGAAGCTGGCGCAGCTGTATACCGTTGCGCTCAGGAGATTTTGTCGTCTCAGGATAAACTGAAAAGCCAAATCAGCGCCTTGCAGGGTGTAGAAGTGGGCTCTCTTAAACTGGCCGTGGTGACCACGGCCAAGTACATTATTCCACCAATGCTCAGTCCGTTTTGCAAACAACACCCTAATATCGACGTGCGCTTCACTGTGGGTAACCGCGAACAGATTGCCGATCGTCTGATGCAAAACCGTGATGATTTGTATATCTTCACCTATCCGCCTGAAGACGACGATTTAGTCTGCGAACCGTTTCTGGCCAATCCGCTGGTTGTGATTGCCCCGCCGGATTACGATGGCCCGGATAACTGCAGTTTAGCTGATCTGCAAAACACCAAGTTTCTGCTCAGAGAGAAAGGCAGTGGTACCCGCCGTACACTGGATGAGTACTGCGATAAACGCGAGGTGGTGTTACGCAACAGCATGGTAATTGAGAGTAACGAAGCGATTCGGCTAGCTGTTTCTGCCGGCTTAGGCCTGGCGGTGCTGTCTCAGCATACCCTTGATCAGTCAGCCATCGACAGTGTTAAAGTGCTTAATATCAAAGACTTTCCGATTCAAAGCACCTGGCAGGTAGTCACCAACCGCCGCCGCCCTATCAGTCTGTCGGCCCAGGCGTTTCGTCAGTCGCTGCTTGATAACCAACGTACTTAATCACCATAGTAAATAAGCTGGTGCGCCGCACCGGCTTACTTAAATAATCATTCATACCGGCACTCAAACAAGCTTTACGGTCATCATCAAAGGCATTGGCAGTGAGAGCTATTATAGGGATCCCGGATTTGTCACCAGGCAAATCGCGAATAGCACGGGTCGCAGAAAAGCCATCCATCACCGGCATCTGACAATCCATTAACACCAAATCAAAATCGATATTGGTGATGACTTCAAGCGCCGCAGCGCCGTCTTTGGCTCGAATGCATTTAACCCCGGCATCTTTGAGCATATCGAGGATAATCTCAGCATTGATGTCATTATCTTCCACCACCAGAATTTTTAATCCTTCAGGCAAAGTGATAGCTGATTGCTCTGGCGCGTGAGCTATCTGTTTAGAGGCCGGCAACGGCAGCCTGACAATAAACTCCGTGCCCTGGTGGCGCTCGCTGTCCAGTTCAATGGTTCCTCCCATCAGGTCTGTAAGCTTGCTGGTTATCGATAGACCCAGCCCAGTGCCACTAAATTGCCGTGATGTGGAGGCATCTGCCTGCACAAACTGCTCAAAGATTGTGTGCTGTTCTGCTTTGTCGATACCGACCCCTGTATCTTTAACCACCAGTGTCAGCATGCCATTGTCGTAAGCAACCCGGATAGCAACACCACCGATGGTGGTAAACTTGACTGCGTTACTCAGCAGGTTATTCAGTATCTG
>JAYZXK010000086.1:0-6571 GCA_036141415.1 Pseudomonadota bacterium | reverse complement strand
CCCAACGGACAAAGCCGATTCAACGACACAAGCAAAGACAGCCTGTAAGACTACCTTCTATTAACAATACTGAAACAAATTACACAAAAAATCACTTTCAATCAATATCAATCATTAAGAAAAAGAGATTTAACATTTAAGAAGGGTGACGAGAAGACAAATAATGGCAGCCGTCAATGGCTTTAAACCAGTTGTCAGCAGAAAGGAAAGGACAGGCACACCATTGGGTCCTGACGGTGTGCCCGAGGCTAATTATCAGCCAATGCCAAGCGCTTTTAACTTTTTATCCAGGCCCGGATAAACCCGGCGCGCATTGCCGGAATAAACCTGCTTACGTTGCTCGTCTGTTAGGTCCAGTGCATCGATATAGCGTTTGGTATCGTCGAAGTAATAGCCGGTTTCCGGGTCGATACCGCGAACCGCACCAATCATCTCGGAGCCAAACAGAATGTTATCCAGATCGATGACTTCAAATAACAAATCGATGCCCGGCTGATGATAAACGCAGGTATCGAAGAACACGTTCTTCATCATGTGTTCTCGTAATGGCGGCTGTTTCAGCATATCGGCCAGACCGCGATAGCGCCCCCAGTGGTAAGGCACTGCGCCGCCGCCGTGTGGAATAATAAAGCGCAACTCGGGAAAGTCTTTAAACAGATTACCCTGCAGCAGTTGCATAAAGGCTGTGGTATCGGCGTTCATGTAATGGGCGCCGGTAGCGTGGAAATTTTCGTTACACGAGCCAGAGACATGGATCATGGCCGGCACATCCAGCTCTACCATCTTCTCATAGAAGGGGTACCAGCTTTTATCTGTTAAAGGCTTGGATGTCCAGTGACCGCCCGACGGATCCGGGTTAAGGTTACAGCCTACAAAGCCCAGTTCTGTTACGCAGCGCTCCAGTTCTGCGACGGAGTTTTTAATCGGCACGCCGGGCGACTGGGGTAACTGGCACACGCCAATAAAATGCTGAGGGTACAGATCAACAACCCGTTTGATCAGGTCGTTACAGGCGCTGGTCCATTGTTTTGAGACCGCCTCGTTACCAACGTGGTGAGCCATGGCTGACGCCCGGGGTGAGAAAATGGTCATATCTGATCCGCGTTCAATTAATAAACGCAGCTGGTTTTTTTCAATACTTTCCTGGATCTGCTCATCGCTGATATGAGGAACCTCAGGCAGTGCCTTGCCATCCTGATACGCTTTTAGCTGTGCTTCGCGGAACAGCTGAAGCGGCTCCGGTGCAGTGGTGTAATGGCCGTGGCAATCAATAATCATAACTAGTGCCTTTTCTGTACGAATAAAATTAATTCTGAGCGAATGCTGCGTCGGGGATCATAACTTCTCCCCGCATCAGCAATCGTGCGGTGCGCAGTAATGCCGCGCGACGTATTTTAAGTGTGTCTGCCGACTCCTCACCTTCCACCTCCATGGCCACGGTAAACTGGCCGGTGGGATGTTCAATATTCAGAGCGGAATAGTCGTGATCATCACCAAGGTAGCGATTACCCACCGCGCCCTTAATAACGCAGGCGGTGGCCACACTAACCGAGCCTAATACACCAATCGCATCATGTACGCGATGAGGGATAAATGAGCGGGTATTGAGTAAGCCATGATTTACCGGCGCCGAAACCAGGGTCATTTTCGGTACGGTTTTACCGCTCACATCCCCCAGGTTCATTTTCTCACCGGCCTGCAAACGAATGGCTTCCACTTTGTTTTTCAGCGAGGCATTGGCCTCCAGTTGTTCTGGGGATTCATCGCCCTGAATGTTGAAGTCCTGAGCATCCATCATCACTACCGGCATACCGTTATCAATACAGGTAACGGTAATGCCTTCAAAGGTATCGGTAACGTTACCAGTAGGTAGTAAAGCCCCACAGCTGGAGCCGGCGATATCCAGAAAGTCTATCAGCACCGGCGCAGCGCCACCGGGCACACCGTCGATTTCGGCATCGCCCTCATACACGGACTTACCATTTTTTACCTGTACCTGGGCAACTGCCAGCGCACCGGTATTAACCATGTGAATGCGCACATCGGTTACCCCTTCAGTAGTCGGTACGAGCCCTTCGTCGATGGCAAAAGGGCCAACACCGGCAAGAATATTGCCGCAGTTCTGGGCATCGCTGACCACAGCCTTGTCGACCACCACCTGTAAA
Organism: Pseudomonadota bacterium; assembly: GCA_036141415.1. Lineage (GTDB taxonomy): Bacteria > Pseudomonadota > Gammaproteobacteria > Enterobacterales > Alteromonadaceae > Alteromonas. The sequence continues at coordinate 4,406 of JAYZXK010000086.1, read as the reverse complement.
AACAAGTAGTCCACATCGGCATCATCCCGCTGTGACGGGCTGACAATGGCCACCTTGCTGGTAAGCGGATGCGCACCGCCAACGCCGTCAATCTGACGGCTATCCGGCGACCCCATTGCCGCCAACAAAACCTGATCGCGAATGGCGCTTTCAGCGGGTAAATCCTTAGCCTGAAAGTAGAGCCCTTTGGACGTACCGCCACGCATTAAACTGCAGGGAATGGCTTTCACGCTTTATTACCGCTGGTATGTTCTTCGTAGGTCACATAACGCAGACCTTTTTCGGCCAGGCGCTCACGCATGTTGTAGATATCGAGCCCAAGTTCACCGTTAGCCAGGCGCACTCGCTTGGACTCTTCGTTGGCTACTCTTTTAAGTACTTTTTCGTGCACTTCGTCGGCTTCCTCGCGGGCAACTACTACTACGCCATCTTCATCGGCAACCACCATATCACCGGGGTTTACCAGCGCACCGGCACACACCACCGGCACATTCACACTGGCAATGGTTTCTTTCACCGTGCCCTGCGAATAAATCGCCTTCGACCATACCGGAAACTCCATTTCTTGCAGTGTAGCAGTATCTCTTACGCCACCAGCAATCACCAGCCCCTGTACGCCGCGGGCTTTTAAAGAGGTGGCCAGCAGATCGCCAAAGAAGCCATCAATACAAGGGCTGGTTGGCACAACCACCAGCACATCCCCTGCCTGACACTGCTCCACCGCTACATGAATCATCCAGTTATCGCCTGGCGCTACCTGACAGGTCACCGCAGGCCCGGCAATTTTCGCCGGCTTATAAATAGGCGTCATGTATTCTGCCATCAGCCCCTTGCGCCCCTGTGCTTCGTGCACTGTGGCCGCCTCAGCCCCTGCGTAATTTTCGATTGTTTGCTTAGATGGGCGCGGACACCCGGTGACACATACCGCCATAACAGCCTCGGTGAAGTAATTTCTGATGGCATCAGTATGCGCCTGGCAGCGGTGAAATTCCGTTTAGAAAGATGTAAAAGTCCATTAGGATTTTCTATAATGATAAAAAATACCAAAGAGAGATGCTGTGCAATTTAATATCCGACACCTGTTCTGCGCGCTGGAAATTCGCAAGCATGCTAATCTCTCCGAGGCGGCAAGGCATGTTCACTTAACCCAATCGGCGCTTACTCAGAGCATTCGAAAACTGGAAAAGTCTATTGGCGTACCGCTGTTTAAACGGGCCACTACGGGCATGTTTGTTACCCCGGAAGGTGAGGTATTTTTGCGCCGTTTTGAGCGCGGCTTTGCTTATATTGAGCACTTTGCCAACACCTTGTTTAATGCCGACCGAACTGCCCGGCTGATCTTCCTTAGGGGCATTGGTGCGCGCCAGCTGGCAGCCCTTATCCAGGTGGTCGAACACCAAAGCTACACCGCGGCCTCACGAGTCATGGGGTTAACCCAACCCACCCTGCACCGCACCATTAAGGAGCTCGAAACGCTTTGCGGGCAGAGTTTATTTACCCGCTCTCCCACGGGCGTTGAGGCTACCTGGCGGGCACGTCAGTTAAGCCGTTTAGCCGGGCTGTACTTTGCGGAACTACAACAGGGACTGGATGAATTGCAGGAGCTGGCAGGCTCCGGCCATGGTTCACTCAAACTGGGTAGCCTGCCGTTAACCCGCACCAGTATTATTCCTAACGCGGTGCTAAAGCTCACCGAGCTGGCTCCACAGGCGCACATCAGCATTGTGGACGGCCCCTATGAAGAGCAGCTACATGCCCTGTTGCACGGTCAGATAGATATATTAATTGGTGCACTGCGCTTCCCGCCGCTGAGTGATGAGATTACCCAGCATCATCTGTTCGACGACAACCTGTCGCTGGTGTTTCGCCATGGTCACCCGCTGGCTACCCAGCCAACGCTCAGCACTGCCGACTGGTCATCACTAAAATGGATAGTGCCTAAAACCGGTACGCCAGCCAGGGCCATATTTGAAGAATTGTTCGCCACCATGAAGTTACCCGTACCCGGTGACATTATTGAATGCAGTTCACTGGTTGCCACCCGGGGAATGCTGATAAACAGCGACCGCGCGGCCTTGCTGCCAGCCCGGCAGGTAGAGGTAGACGTACAGGCCGGCCTGCTAGCCGTGAACCCGCTCAAACTTGGCGACCCGGCCAGGCAGATTGGTTACACCCTACGCAAGGGCTGGACACCCACCCGCCTGCAGGCCAGTTTCTTAACCATACTGGAGCAATGTACTCAATAGTGGGCCCTTGCGCCTGTGCTTTAAGTTGTCGCAGTCATCACCAGCTACCAGTGCCGGGAATGCAGGTATCTGTTTTCTCAATATCAACCCCGGGTAAGTCACCACTCACACCGTACCCGAGTTAAGTTTACATTTAGTTAACCCATCCGATATGGGTATCACATTCTTATTGCCAGGCGCCAGGATGACATTTCGCGACTACCATCGCCTGTATCCATAATCAATTAAAAATCTTTATAAACATATATTTAAAATATAACCACCTTGGCCGCAATGCAGTTTATCACCTTCCAACGCGATTAATAGGTATCCCGTTGTGAAAAAAAATAATAGCAGCTCAAATCCACCTCGTTACCATTCGTTAACAGTTTGTTTACGCTTGCGTCCGGCAATGACGCCACTACATGGCCCGGATAGCCCGGAGCAACGCAAGGAAGTCGTAAGCAAGTGATTAAGGAAAATTAACGGGGCACACATGAAATCTAAATTTCCGTACAAGAAAACAATACTTACGCAAAGTATATCGCTGTTGCTTGGCACCAGCGTAATGCTGCCGGCGATGGCACAGCAAGCATCGCCGGATGACGATCTGGTTGAGGTAATTGAGGTTACCGGCCTGAAGTCCAGCCTTACCGAGGCAGCATCGATTAAACAAAACTCAGTGGGGGTAGTCGACGCGATTTCCGCTGAAGACATTGGTAAATTCCCGGATACTAACCTGGCAGAATCGCTGCAGCGTATTACCGGTGTATCCATCAGCCGTTCCAACGGTGAAGGTAACGAAGTCACCGTGCGCGGCTTTGGTGGTGAAAATAATATGATCACCCTCAACGGCCGTATGATGCCTGCCGCACAAACCTACGGCGGCGGCAGTGGCGCCGATGGTACCACTCGTGGCGGCGGTACCCGCGCGTTCAACTTTGGTAACCTGGCGTCAGACGGTGTTCGCGCCGTAGAAGTCTATAAAACCAGCAAAGCCAACATCGCTACCGGCGGGATCGGTGCTACCATCAACATCATTACCGCACGACCGCTGGATAATCCGGGCTTTAGCGCCACCGTTGGCGCCAAAGCGGTGCACGACACCACTAACCGCGCCGGCGACGACATTACGCCAGAGCTTTCCGGCCTGATGAACTGGACTAACGAAGACGCCACTTTCGGGGTGAATGTGGCAGCGGTAGTGCAACAGCGTGATTCTGGTTACGCCGGAGCTACGGTAAACGACTGGAACATTGGTACCTGGGGCGATCCTAACGATCCGGATACGCTGTTTAATAATTCCGATATGTCCATCTATCAGAACGCGCCAGAGGCCGGGCAGTTGTACGCGCGTCCAAACGATTTACGTTATGCTTTTTCCGATACCCAGCGGGATCGCACTAACGCGCAAATCACCATGCAATACGCGCCCACCGATAACATTACTGCCACACTGGACTATGTGTTTGCCGAAAACGAAATTACCGAACATCGCGGCGAAATTACCAACTGGGTACAAAACGGTTCTAACGTCACCAGCGTTATCTTTGATGACGGCCCGGTGGCCACGCCCATTTATATCGCCGAAAACTATAACGGCACCGTGGATGAAGGATACGAGCAACAGTTTCGGCAACAAACCAACACCCTGAACTCGCTTGGTTTTAATGTGGTGTACCACGTAAGCGATGCACTGTCGCTGAACTTCGACGTGCATAACTCCAAAATGGAAAGCTTACCCAGCGGCCCCAGCGACAACCTGGCAACCGGCGAAATTGCCGTGGGCATAGGTGCACCGTCGGTGGCCTCCCGCGAATGGTGGTACGACAGCGAACTGCCCAGCTACCGCAACGTGTACGACGACTCCTTACGGGGCAATAACAACGGCACAGTGGATGCGGGCGATGTGGGCTCTTCCATTCTGCGCTTCCGCCACGCCTCTCAGGTGACCGAAATCACCCAGTTTAAGTTTGACGGTACTTATTACATGGATAACGGCAAGTTCCAGTTTGGTGCTGAAGGCCGTGCTATGGAAATGAATGCCCGCCAGACTGCCGGTGACAACATGACATTAGGTAACTGGGGTATTGCCAATCCGGGCGAGTTCTCTGATGGCCTGCTGGAACAAATCAATGTGGGCGGCCTGTTTGATGACTACGACATCGGCGAAAGCCAGGG
>JAYZXK010000085.1:0-10586 GCA_036141415.1 Pseudomonadota bacterium | reverse complement strand
GCGGTGACCTTTTTACCCGGCTTGCCGACTTTCTTTTCTACCATCAGTTCGATAGGCAGACCGTGGCAATCCCAGCCAGGAACATAAGGCGCATCAAAATCAGCTAAGGTTTTGGACTTAACAATAATATCTTTGAGGATTTTGTTAACGGCATGGCCAATGTGAATGTTTCCGTTGGCGTAAGGAGGGCCGTCATGCAATACAAAAGGCGTTTTACCGGCTTTGGCCTGGCGAATCTGCTGATACAAGCCGTCTTTTTCCCAGCTTTTCAACATTTGCGGTTCGCGTTGCGCCAGGTTCCCTCGCATCGGGAAGGCGGTTTCCGGCAAATTCAATGTGGCTTTGTAATCACTCATAGCTATTGTTCTATCCGTCCACGTTATCGGGAGTTATCCCGGGTTCAGACCTGCACCAGGTCGTCGTTATTCGTTAAAATTTGTTTAGCTTTGGCAACATCGAGGGCTATTTGCTCGCGAAGTGCTTCAAGGCTGCTGAAGCGCTGTTCATCTCTGATTTTGGCCACCGGAACTACCGTAATATGCTGCCCATAAATGGAACCGGCAAACTCAAAAATATGTACTTCCAGTTGCTTTCGCTGGCCGTTTACCGTGGGTCTTGAGCCGATATTGGCCACCCCGGTGTATAGCGTCCCGTCAATATTCAGCTTTACCGCAAACACGCCGGTAATGGGAGTCTGGCAACGGTTAAGCAACACATTGGCGGTAGGAAAACCTATCGTGCGCCCTTTTTTCTCGCCGTGGATCACCCGCCCGGAGATAAAAAACGAACGGCCAAGCATAGTGTGGGCCAAGCTAAAATTCCCCTCGGCCAGTGCTTCGCGTACGGCAGTAGAGCTTATCCGGCAGTCTTCCATACGGTAACTTTGGGTGCTAACCAGCTCAAAATCGAATTGTTGTCCGGCCTGCTCAAGTCGGGCAAAATCGCCCTGACGGCCTTTACCAAAGCGAAAATCATCGCCCACCACCAGAAATTTCACCCCCAGTTTGTCGACCAACAGGTGTTCTATAAACTCATCCGGCGACTGCGCGGCAAATTGTGCATTGAAACGTACGCACAGCAGGCGGTCTACCCCCTGCGCTTTAAGTAGCTGATATTTTTCGGCCAGCGGGCTGATTCGGGCAGGCGCCGTCTCCGGCGTAAAGACTTCTTCCGGATGCGGTTCAAACACCATCACAGTAGCAGGCAAAGACAGCCTGCGGGCTTGTTCAATAACATTGGCCAGCACTGCCTGATGCCCAAGATGAACACCATCGAACTTTCCGATGGTCAGTACACAGCCGTGATGATGATCTTTTAAATTGTTAAGGCCCCGGATTAGCTCCACGTTTTACAGCAACCTTTTGTTGAGATGAATATGCTACAAAGCCGGCGATTATAAACTACCCGGCCAGCAATACCAATCGCTAAAAGGCCTTGGATTTGAAATGACGCACGCGAATACCAAAACTGAACAGGCAGCCGCCAAACACGGCAACGGCCAGCAATATGGTTAACGTAAGAGACACGATTTTGTCGCGCAAGGCCAGGCCAGTAAAGTCGACGCCCTGTTGCATCCACAAAATGGCGGCTACCATGGCGCAGGTGGAAAACATCACGCGAGCTACAAACCCCAGAGTCAGACGGCTCACCACATACACTTTTTGCCGGCTTAAACCGATATACAACAAAGTAGCATTCAGCGTAGCTGATAAACTGGTGGCTATTGCCAGACCAACATAGCCATAAGGGATAGCAAAAATAAGGTTAAACAGCATGTTGGCCGCCATACACCAAATACCAATCTTGACCGGAGTTTTAGTATCCTGACGCGAGTAATAACCGGGAGCCAGAACTTTAACCAGCATAAAGCTCAGCAGGCCAAACGCATAGGCCATTAAACTGTACGAGGCCATGCGAGCGGTTTCCGCGGTGAAGGCACCACGTTGAAATATTACCGAGAGTATCGGCTCGGCCAGAAATCCCAGGCCCGCAGCTGCCGGTATTCCCAGTAAGCTCACCATGCGCACCGCCCAGTCCATGTTACCGGAAAATCCCAGCTCGTCTTTTCCTACATGATTGCGAGACAGCGTAGGTAAGATAACGGTGGCGATGGCAATGCCAAATAACCCTAGCGGAAACTCTAATAAACGGTCGGAATAGTACAGCCAGCTTATCGACCCGGTGACCAGAAAGCTGGCAATAAACGTATCGAGCAGCAGGTTTATCTGCCCTACCGATACACCAAACAACGCCGGGATCATCAGTGTTCTGACTTTTACCACGCCCGGATCGCGCCATCCCCACTTAGGCTTAACCAATAAACCGACACGAAACAAAAACGGTAGCTGAAAGCCCAGTTGCACGATACCGCCTATAAACACGCCCCACGCCAGCGCAAAAGCCGGCTCACTCATAGTGGGAGCCAGTAGATAAGCGCAGGCAATAATACATATATTCAGTAATACCGGCGTAAAGGCCGCTACGGCAAACTTATTGAGCGTATTTAATATTGCACCGGATAAACCGGTCAGTGATATAAAAGCAATGTACGGAAAGGTGATTTTGAGCATGGCGCTGGCCAGTTCAAATTTTGCCCCGTCAGGTTTGTCATTAAGATAATCAATAAACCAGCCGGCACCAAACATGGCGGTAATCACCGGTGAAATGATCACGCCTACCAGCGCAGTCACAAAGACTATTGCACCAAGAGTACCCGATACATGGGCGACAAACTGTTTGAGCTTTTGTTCGTCTTGTTCGGCGTTGACCTCGGTGAGTACCGGAATAAAGGCCTGGGCAAACGCCCCTTCAGCAAAGAGCCGACGCAGGAAGTTAGGGATCTTGTTGGCAAAAAAGAACACATCGGCAGCGGCTTCCGCCCCCATCAGGCGGGCAATCACCATATCCCGGACTAACCCCAGCACTCGGGACAGCAGTGTCATCGTACTGACAATCAGGCCTGACTTAATTAATTTCTTCGACACACACTTCCCTTTCGGTGCCCCGCTGACACCCCAATCGACTTTTGTGTCGTTATTGTACCTTATGTAACCACAATGAAATCAATTAATAATTGTGGATGACAGGGATATTAGCTTTCTAAGCGCTCCAGTTTATCAATCAGCATCATCGACAGGTTAACGAAATCCGTTGAGGTAACGATACCGATAACATGATTTTCGTCGTCCACCACGGGTAAACAACCGTGTTTATTGCGTAAAAAGAAAGGCGCGACCTCCTGAATAGTCTCATCTGCTTTGACGGTATCAAAATCACACACTGCCACCTCCATGATATTGGTTTGCTTCTCGTGCTGCTCCAGCGCCTCGTTACCGTACAGCACCATCAGGCTCATGACTTTGGCTATCAGGCTTTTTTGCGTGACCACACCGATAATTTTTTGTGTATCTTTGTTTACCACGGGTAAATGACGGATACCACGGTGACGGGTAATGTAATGAGCATCGTGCAAGGTATTCCCTTCATGCAATTGCATTACCGGGCAGGTCATAATATCGGCAACAGTTAACATTTACCAACTCCTGTTATTTAATATACCAATCCACATAGAAGTTTACCCTCTCAGAGTGAGTCAAAACGACTTAGATCACGACGCGTTCTCTGCGGCATAGCTATTCTATGTCCAGAGGACGCAACACAGATGTAAGTCGTTTTGGCCACTCCCTTCGGGCAAGGCTGTCAGACTTTCTGGCGTTGTTACACTTGCTTGATTTGGAACCACCAAACCTGTGCAACCAAGCCTAGCCAGAAAGCCTGACAGTCTTGCTGAGTGGGCAAACTTCTATGTGGATTGGTATTAGTTATCATTTCAGAGACTTACCGTTCTATTCTCGGTTTACTCCGACTACTGTAGACCATTATCACCGGTTATGCAGACCAGCTATTGACCTGAATCAACGACCAATGTCAGCGAATATTTACTGGAGCCGGGGGGCCCTACTCAGGTATACTACGCGCCATGCGGAAGAAAGTTACGTTTAGCTGCGATAAATTGTTTGACAATTAGCCGATAGCTAGGCACAATCCGCACCCTCGTTTTTGACATGAATTTTTTTGGGAGTTACACCTTGGCTAACATTAAGTCTGCTAAGAAACGTGCAATTCAAGCCGAAAAGCGTCGCCAGCATAATGCCAGCCGTCGCTCCATGACTCGTACAAGTATTAAAAAAGTAGTAGCGGCTATCGCCTCTGGTGATAAAGAAGGTGCCCAGGCTGCACTGTCTGCTGCAACTCCAATTCTTGACAGAATGGCTTCTAAAGGTTTGATTCACAAGAACAAAGCTGCACGTCATAAGAGCCGTCTGGCTGCGCAAATTAAAGCGCTGGGCTAAACACCCACTGACGTTTAGTTTAAAAAAGCGCCTTCGGCGCTTTTTTTATGCCTGTCATTTAACCTTCAACAAGTCGTCATCGAATAGTCAAACCACCGTCACCTAACTGTCAAGCCGCATCAGTAAAGTGCCAATCACTTTACCAGTTGCGATTGGCCGGGAAAATGTGATGGCAAAACTCCACTATAAAGCTGTATGGTTATCTGAGATTCACCTTGGTAATAAAGACTGTAAAGCAGAAGTCCTGCTTGAGTTTTTACATAGCATTACAGTAGATACGCTGTACCTGGTAGGGGATATCGTTGATATGTGGCAAATGGAAAAGCAGTTTCGCTGGCCGGATACCCACAACCAGGTCATGCACAAACTCATGCAAATGAGCAATACTGGCACCCGTGTGGTGTATTTACCTGGCAACCACGATGCCCCCATTCAAAAGTACTCGGGCATGGCCTTTGGTGACATCGCTATTGAGCGTGAACTGGTGCATACCACAGCCAATGGTAAGCGCTATCTGGTGTTGCACGGTGATCAGTTTGATGCGGATGTTACCCTGGGCAAATTCCACGCCTGGATAGGCGATAAAGGTTACGACTTACTGTTATTTTTAAACCGCTGGTATAACCTTTTCAGAGCCTGGCGTAACAATCACTACTGGTCGCTGGCCGGATACATTAAAAAGCATATTAAAGGTGCCAATAAAGCTATTGAACGCTACCGCGCAGCCGGATGCCGCCACGCCGCCGAAAGAGGCCTCGATGGGATTATCTGTGGCCATATTCACCATCCTGAATCATTAATGGTAAATGGGATCCACTACATCAATGACGGCGACTGGATAGAAAATTGCTCAGCACTGGTAGAAGACAACAGTGGCCAGCTCTCACTGATTCACTTTAACGAATATCTCAAGCACTCCGGCAATGTGTCGGTACTGGCAGACTTTATCAAAACCGGCAAAGCAGCCTGATACTGCTGCTGGTATGTGTAAAGGAACTGCAATACAACTGTGAGCATATCGTCATAATTGGTTGCTATCGTGTGGCGAAATAACCTCAAGTGTACTGAATATGTTTACTGTTGATGAACTGCTCAATGAGTACTATCCGCAGGTCGCCAAGCACAGCCTGCTAAGCAAACCCCTGCGCTTTGCACTACGTCATTTACTGCACGAAAGGGAAATCGCAGACTTCGGACGGACCTACCCTCACTATCACGATATTGATTTCGTCGAACAAGTGCTGGAATACTTTAATGTCAGCACCTCGGTGCGGGATACCGAGCGGGAACGCATCCCCAGTGAAGGCAGGGTGGTGATCATTGCTAATCACCCGATAGGCTCGATTGATGGTCTGGCGTTAATCAAACTGATATCCGAAATTCGCCACGATCTAAAAGTGGTTGCTAATCAAATGTTGATGGCCATTGAACCACTAAGGGATATGCTGCTGCCGGTTAATAACATGCAGGGCGGCACCCGCAAAGAGCACCTTGCCGCCATTCATGAGCACCTCGCCGGTGACGGCGCGGTATTAATATTCCCTGCCGGTGAAGTCTCCAGACTCAGGCCACAGGGCGTGCGCGATACCCACTGGCACAGCGGCTTTTTACGCATCGCCAAACAAGCCAAAGCGCCGATCCTGCCGATCTTTATTGATGCCAAGAACTCGCCGTTATTTTATGGTGTGTCTATGGTGTATAAACCACTGGCTACCGCGCTGCTGGTGAAGGAGATGTTTAAACAGCGGCGTAAATCACTACCAATGCGTATTGGTGAGCTGATCCCTTTTTCCAGTTACCAGTCACTGAGTATTTCAGTGCCCGATCAGGTAAAACTGTTTAAACGTCATTTATACCGTGTGGGTACTAATCGCAAGGGTATTTTCGCCACCCAGGCGGCCATCGCCATGCCTGAAGACCGCAAGGAACTCTCCCGGGCTATCCGTCAGTGTGAGCACTTAGGCGAAACCTCTGATGGCAAACATATCTATCTATATCTGCATCAGGGCAGCTCGGTGATCATGCGTGAAATTGGCCGTTTGCGTGAAATAGCGTTTCGTGCGGTTGGTGAAGGTACCTTACACCGTCGTGATATCGATAAGTACGATAATCACTATTATCACCTGATTCTGTGGGATGAAAACGATTTGGAAATTGTGGGTGCCTACCGGTTTGGTGATGCGCGAGTACTGAGTAAGCCCGAGCATCCAACAGGCTTATACTCCGCCACCCTGTTTGATTACGCACAACATAATCCACAGCTGTTTGAACAGGGCCTGGAGCTTGGCCGCAGCTTTGTACAGCCCCGTTACTGGGGTAAACGCAGTCTCGACTACCTGTGGTTCGGCATTGGCGCGTTTTTAACCCGCTACCCACATTATCGCTACCTGTTCGGACCGGTGAGCCTGAGCGACACCTATCCACAGCCAGCCAAGCAGCTTATTGTGCAGTTTTATGCGACCCACTTCCCGGCCAGGTTTGGTGAAGCCGAGGCAAAGATCCCTTTTTCTCTGCCCACTGATACGCTGACCGAATTTGAAGGCGAAGACTACAAGAAAGAGTTCACTCAGCTTAAACATCTGCTGGCCAATATGGGCGTGAACGTACCCACCCTGTATAAGCAATATACCGAAGTCTGCGAGCACGACGGCGTAGCCTTCCTGGACTTTAACATCGACCCGGACTTCTGCGACTGTGTGGATGGCCTGGTGGTGGTTGACACCGACAAGTTATTACCGAAGAAACGCAAGCGTTATATTCAGTGCCATCAGTTCGATAAAACAGCTTAACTTGTATTTTTAAGGGCCAATGCTAGTAGCAAAACCGTTGGCCCTGCCCTTCTGATATCTGGCATTACGCAAAAACCAACGGCCTTGCTATAGTAACCATTCAAGCCAACTTAGAGGGTTTAATAATATGGCAAGCATGGAGCAGGCTCAGGCAACGCAGATCCAGAACATTGAAACAGCTACTGGAAAATCACTCAGTGAATTAATTATGCTGGTGAATAGTAGCGGCCTTACCAAACACACCGATGTGGTAAAAATGCTCAAGGCCGATTTAGGGTTGGGCCATGGCAATGCCAACCTCATTGCGCACATGGCTAAACAGGCGGCAAATCCTGGCGATACTGATACGCCGCCAATGGACCTCATCTATTCGGGTAACAAAGCGCACTTGCGTCCCATCCATGAAGCGTTACTGGAAGCGCTGAATACTTTTGGTGATTTTGAAACCGCTGCCAAGAAAACGTACATCAGTTACCGCAGAAGTAAACAATTCGCCATGATTGGCCCGGCAACTAAAACGGCGGTTGAAATAGGCATCAACAGTCGCTCATTAAATGAAAGCAACAGACTGGAGAAGCTGCCACCGGGCAAAATGACGCCTTTCAGAGTACGAGTTACGGCACCAGAGCAGATTGACGATGAGCTGATAAACTGGTTAAGCACCGCCTACAACGAATCTGAATAGACGCTTTTTACAATCACTTACAAATATAAAACGAATTAGTAGCCGAAATTTAGATAGCATAGGGGTTTCAACCCTTTGACTTTTTTACGCAGAACCCGGTATTCATGGAAGTGCTCCCCCAACGTTATGCAGAGCTTGACTGGCTGCGAGTGATATTGATTGTCGCGGTGTTTATGCACCACGTTTTCATGCCATTTAACGGCGATAACTGGCATATTATGAATAACGAGTCGAGCAAATTACTCGACGATATCATGGTTTATTTTGAGCAGCTTCGGTTACCGGTGTTGTTTCTGATTGGCGGTGCCGGCAGCGTTATTCTGCTCAACCGCATCAGCAGTAAGGCATTTTTGCTGAGCAAGTCAAAGCGGCTGCTACTGCCCCTCTTGCTGGCAATGATGTTTATTACGCCTCCTCAGGCTTATTTTGAAGCCCCTGAGCAGTATGCTTCACTGCTCGACGCCTACCAACAGCGATTGCTGATATTCGATAACAAGCACCTGTGGTTTATTGAGTTTCTGATCATATTTATGCTCCTGGCCATCCCGTTAAAAACGGCGCTGGAGACATCCGCCGGACAATCGATGTTAGAAACCCTTGAGAAGCTCACCCTTCGCCCGTTCGGTCTTATGCTGTCTGGCGTGGTGCTCGTTTCTGTTAGGTGTTTGTTAAAGCTTTATTACCCCGATCAGGATGGGGCTATTGAAAATCTGTCGGTGTCGGTGTTCTATCTGTTTTTTTTCATCACAGGGATGTTGTTTATGTGCCGCCAGGCAATCTGGCAATCTATCGCCGGCCATCGCCGGTTTAATCTGTATGGGTTTATAGTCAGCAGCCTGGTGTTCTATATCTACTATCTTGGTGACTTCAGCTTTGTCGGCTCACTTTCCGTCAGATGGCAAATCTGGTGGGCATTAACAGCGTTACTCTCATGGGCCGGCATGCTGGTTTTGCTGGGTTATGCCGGACACTACCTGAATAACTCCCCGACCTGGTTGCGCCAGGCTAACGAGTTAATCTACCCGTTTTATATTTTGCATCAGACGGTGATAGTGGTGCTTGCTTACTATATCGTTCAGTGGGATGCAGGTATTGCGCTTAAATCATTGAGTGTACTGGTGTTGGCTTTTACCCTCACCGCCGGCCTGTGTTATTTTGTGATTCGGCCGACTACCTGGTTACGGCTTGCATTTGGTTTAAAGCAACGCGCCTGAATGGGTTAATCCCCGATTAGTGCTTGATATTATTGGTCCATCACGAAACACTTAACGTATCGATTTTAAGTTTGTTTAGCGGATAACATCATTATGCTAAAAATTATTGTCTTAATCCCACTTATCCTGAGCATGTTGTGGTTTGGGTATTTAAAGGCTAACAATTACAGTGTGGCTGACGGCAAACAGGGGTTTAAGTATATTCTGGTGATCTCTTCGGTCATCGCCGTCTTTTTCACCTTTATGTACTTTGTCACTCACTAACACCGGGTTTTCAGTTAAACATAAAAAAAGCAGGTCTGAGACCTAATGCCAGTCAGTTAAGCTGACTGGTATTTTTCTTTTTATGGGGGTAACGACTCACTTTTGGCTTTATACATCTCGGGTAGGCCCTGTCTTCTCGTCGAGCTGGAAGCTCGTAAAACCCTAGCTGATCAATGAGTGAGTTATAGATTACCGGGAGTTTACCCGGGCTGGTGAGTTGGAGTGTCATCAGGAACGCAACAACTGCACTTGAACAACCGCTGAAGCTCAACTGGTTAGGCCATATCCCTTTTCTGCTGGCGGCCTCCGTCATGGCTGAACGAATGAGATTATAGGCTAACAATAATCCCCATATTTCCTGCTCGACCATTTCAGGTAGCTTGCTTCTAAAGGTATATTCGCTGTTGAGCATTGTTTGCTTTATTTCTCTGAACCCCAGTTCGATCTCCCATCGATAACTATATAACTCAACAATTTCATTCCCAGGAAAGCGCATAGCATCGACCATTGATGTAAGCACTTCGCAGCTTTTCCCTTTTATCTGCTTCGTTATCAGTCGGGCTTCTACGTATTCTGGCAGGTCATCGAAGCGTTTACGCGCTTGCGCTGTTGTCGCTATCCTGACTAACTTATCATTTCGACCCAGCGTACGTATTACTTCGAACTGAAGGCCCTTTTTGGCGGGAATTAACCAGTGACGCTCTTCGCCTCGACTATTCCAACGGTTTAATAAGCCCAGTGAGTAGTAACCTTTATCAAACAGGGTAAGTGAATGATTAGGCGTGTCATCAACGAGCTGTTCCGCCAATACCATCTCATTCGATTTGTATTTATCAAAGACACTGTTGATGAGCTGATGGCTAGTTAACTCCATATGACAGACCATCCTTATTTGCGGGAAACTTGTGTCGCCATACTGCGTGCTGGCTGAGCCATATTTTTCACGGTTTTCAGGCGTATCCGTTGTACGCCAAACCACGCCATCTACTGCCAGCAGGTTAAGTCCGTTCCACGTTTCGAATTGCTGTGACTGATACCATTGCGCTGCCATTTTCATAAATACCGATTTAACAGCATCAACCCCTAACCTCTGCCTGGCTTGTACCATCGCACTAGGGGCAACCAGCGGATTCTTACCCGGTAACGCAATATCCATTTTGGTAGCGATATTCCAGACAGATTCCTGCCTAAACAAGCTCATTCCAATCACGGTCCACATAACCGCTTCGAGTGGAAGCCTGCGTTTTCTAACTGTCGCTACGCCAGCTTCAACGAAAGCTTC
>JAYZXK010000084.1:0-3571 GCA_036141415.1 Pseudomonadota bacterium | reverse complement strand
ACGGGTCGTACTGATTGTTGTAATGGGAAGGAAATAGCTCATTTCCCTGATGTTCTGCGGTTTCGTGATCAGCGTAGAGATCGCCAAAGTTTCGCCAGCCATATTCATCGATACGTTCCCGTTTAGTGAAAAAGTTCTGCTCGCCTGTCTGGCCCAGGTTTATCAGTGACTGCAGGGGATCTGAAGTCAGCGCAGCAGAGAACCAGGGGATGACAGCGCAGTGTGTTACCCATTCTGGGTTGAGGCGGGCAGTTGCCTTAACATAACGGTGTGTATTAATGCTAAATGCCAGTTCGCAGCAATGGGTTTTTTGCTCACCGGGTTGTAACTCAACCGGGTGATTGGCCTCGGCTTTAAAGAAGTGCCAACATATTTCGGCTGACCCGGCAGTGATCGCGGTAGGAAAATTCTGCCAGAATTTTTGTGGCACAATGCGTAAGCCGGTCTCATCCTGTTGCAGGTTGCCAGCAGGCATAAGCCGTACCGGTTGTTCTGATTTCACACCATTAACATCAATAACACTTAATGGATTCGAAATGCTGAGCTCACGTTGGTGATTAACATGTACTGGGCTGTCCCAGTGTGGACCGTTGCTGGAACGTTGCCACAGCATACTTTCTGTATGAATGGGCTCTGCACTGCTAAGGGAGGCATTGTCTTCACTAAGATGTGCTGTACCGTCTTCTGCCTTAATAAACCAACCAAAATCTTCAATCAGCAGACTTTTTTGATCACCCAGGTCCCAGGTACCTCCGGCATGTTCGGCCGGGTTTGGGTTTAACAGAGTGCTGTGGAATTCACAGTAGCCGAAGTGGGTAAAGTATTTAAGCGTTACAGTAAATTCCAGAGGCAAGGTCTCCGGTGTCTTACTGATAAGCTGATAGTGCAGAGTCAGGTCTATAAAAAAAGCTTCGCCGCTGCATTGGTTATCGTAAGATGGTGTGATATGCCAGTCAGATAAGGTAGCTTGCAGCGCATCATAGGGGGCTCTGAACTTAGACTCTACACCGAATTGAAAAAGCTTCCCGGCTACGGTAAGGGTACCGGAAAACAGTTGGTCTGTATCAATTAACCAGGTGGTGTCTGCGCAATGCACTTCGACTCTGTTTGGTGTTGTGGTGATGTCTGGTGATTGCTGTTTACAGTAGGGGGGGATCTGCTGTGGCTCACATAGGGTAAAGCCTGCTTTTTCCAGCCCCTCCCAAGTAGTTTCTCCGTGTACCTGAACCCATTTTAGAGAGTTATCCGGCCAGAATGCTGTAGGCTCGACAGCTGCGCTGACTTCCTTCTCATCATCCCGACAGCATACCAACTGCTGAATAGCGAAAAACCGGCCTTTGGGAAGTGGTACTCCGACAGAAAACAATGCCCCTGAACTTTTGTCATTAGAAGGCGTCTTTAGCGAAAAATAGTTAGGTTCCAGCATGTGTCGGTAATTGTAGTTATTGTCGTTAATGGGGAGTCAACCTGAGTGTAACTGTACCGTTAAATTGCGCTACAGAGCAAACATTAATCACGGATTATACGAATTGTCCGGCATTTTTCAGCGAAAGCGGTGCACAATGGTTTTTATTATACTTAACAACTGTGTAAGCCAATTTTTTTTGTACAGGTGAACGGCCGTTAAGGCGTATTGTTCATTGGATAATGAGCGTTTGTACTGACTGTCGCCGCCCATAAAATCATAAGTTCTATACCCTTTGCCAGCAAAGTACGCGATTGCCAGGGTATGCATTATCAGTCCCGGTTGAAAACGGTTACTTTCTTCGGCGTATTCAATAGCGGATAAGTAAAAAAAGACAGTGTCGTGACTCAGCAAGTTATAGGTGTAGCCCAAACAAAGGTCTCCGGCATAGAATGCCAGCACTTCACAATGAAAAGCATGCTGGTCTTCACCGGCCATCAGAGCTTTATGAAACTGGACAAATGTGGGGTTGTCAAAGCCACTTCCTTCGCTGGTGTCTCCCCATTTGCGACGATGAAGCGACATCATATTTGATAATGATACAGCATCCGGTTGTGCTCCAAGAGAAGTCAGGGAGAGCTCGCCGTAGTGCTGTTGCATGTACTTCATTGCTCTGCGGATACGGCTGCGGCTGTTACTGGAACATTGCGATAAAAACCTGTTGTAGTCAGTATAAGAGTCTGAAAGATTGACCCGAAAAGCTGGTATATCGGTTATTTCTGCGCTGTAGGCGGGGTGTTGCAGCCACTCTGTCGGTTTATCTGTAATTTCGAGGATCCATTTTTGCTGAGGCTGGTTTTTACACCATTCGAGCAGGCTGTTTATTGCGGCCTGACGATAGCCTGGCAGGGCAAGAATATCGTTGTATTCTATCCAGATCTGATCCTGCTTCGGCTGGCCAGTTTTATTAAACCAGCCAGAACCAAACGGCTCCTTTGGTAACCTGTAACCCGTGGAGCAGACAAAGATACTGCCTACCACCTGGCCACTGTCTTTAAAAGTTAACCACAAGGGTAAGGTTTCGCACAACTCAAGCCACGGCCGGATCCAGAACAGGCTCAGAAACAAAGGTACTGACGGCATTGCTTGCTCTAAAGAGGTAAGCGTAGTTGCTACCTCATCCAGCGTGTAGTTATCCCTTACGTCAAGCGTCAGCACTGTCTTAATCCGCGTGGGTTAATTCTGCGCGTCCAGGCGGCTTTTTAGTTCTTTGTGTAACGATTGCTGTAACGGAGTGACGGGACGAATCCTCGACAGCATGGATTTTGCCTGTGTCAGGTCACCGCTGAGGAGCAGGGCTTCTACGTTATGCAATTGAATTTCTTTATTATTGGGGGCTTTCCCTAATGCGCGCTCAACAAACGCCTTGCCTTCTTCAATTTTGCCCTGTTTTAACAGTACATACCCATAGGTATCCAGGGCATATGGAGAGTCGGGCGCAATTTCAATCACTCGTTTGGCATTCTCTGCCGCATTCGTTAAATCACCTGATTGGGTATAAACTGAAGCAAGGTTGTTGAGGGCTGCAAACTCGTCTGGTTTCTGGGCCAGCACTTGTTTGTACAGGTTAATGGATGCGTCATACAGGCCGTAAGAAGATGCGTAGTCCGCGGTAACTAATTTAAAGACAATTTTGTCTTCTTCTTTTTTTACTTCTGATAACAGAAATTCAAGGCCTTGCTCTGCCTGGCCTTTGCCTGCATAACTCAGCGCAAGCAGTCGCGCCACTGCAAAGCCGGGATTCGTTTCGTAGTAGGCCGAGAGTAATGACACAGCGTCGTCATAACGGCCTTCATTAAGCGCCAGTAAGCCTCTGGTATGGGTTAAGTTTACCAGTTCGCGGCTATCCTCAGTAAGCAGTTCGATAGCCCGTTTTGATTGAGCAAATCGACCGGTAGATGCTGCCAGGTGAGCCTCAACCAGAATTAGCCGTTCGTCTCTGGGTAAATACCGACGGGCATTTTGAGTTGCCTCTAACGCACCATCAAAGTTGTTACTCATTTGATAGGTTGCGATAAGGCGATACCAACTGCGGCTATCAGTGGGGAATTTTTGTGACCAGTCCCGGTAAGTTTCAATAGCTTTGTCGAAATTTTTAACACTGAC
>JAYZXK010000083.1:0-3623 GCA_036141415.1 Pseudomonadota bacterium | reverse complement strand
TACTCTGAAGCTATGGGCTGTGGCGTGCTGAACGAAAACGGTAAACATGAAATCCTGAGTATGGGTTGCTACGGTATTGGTGTATCACGCGTGGTTGCTGCGGCAATTGAGCAAAATCACGACGAGCACGGCATTATCTGGCCTGATCCAATCGCCCCTTTCAAAGTAGCGCTGATCCCTATGAATATGCATAAATCACAGCGTATTATGGAAGCAGCTGAAGCGCTGTATGCAGAGCTTACCGCCGCGGGCGTGGAAGTCCTGTTTGACGATCGTAAAGAACGCCCGGGCGTTATGTTTAAAGATATGGAACTGGTAGGAATACCTCACAGTATCGTAATTGGCGAGCGCAACCTTGATGAACAATTGGTTGAGTATAAAAATCGCCGCAGCGGTGAGAAATCTTTATTACAATTAACGGAAGTCACCGCGTTTATCGGTGGATTGTAGTATAACGGGGTAAGCCATCCGGCGGATCCCGTTAGTTAAGGAGTCAGCATGCAGTTAACCTTCTATGGTGTAAGAGGTTCCATTCCAACACCGGGCGCAGAGTATGTGCGGTATGGGGGAAACACTGCGTGCGTGCACATCGAGTTAAGTGACGGCACTGATATTTCCCTCGATGCCGGCACTGGCATCCGGCTCCTTGGCGATAAGCTGGTTAAAAAGCAAACCCCTATTCATATTCTGCTGACCCATAATCACTGGGATCATATTCAGGGGTTTCCGTTTTTCACTCCCATTTATCAACCCGACCGTGAAATATTTATCACCCCGGGGCAAACATCACTGCCAGAAAATGATGCCATCATTAAACAAATGCAGGGCTCAGTGTTTCCGGTACCGTTTTCGGCCTTGCGCTCGAAAATTACCATCACACCGCAGCCAGATAACATCGACAGCTGGAAGCTCAACGGTGCAACCATTGCACGTTTGCCTATGAATCACCCGGGTAAAGGCAGTGCTTATTCGGTATCAGAGAACGGCTTTAAAGTGGCCTACATTACTGATAATGAGCTCTACCCTCCCTATAAAAAAGAAACCGATTTCCTTACCTTTGTGGAATTTGCCAGAAACGCAGATTTAATTATCCATGATGCCCAGTACATGTTATCTGACATGCCCGCCAAAAGTGGCTGGGGGCACTCGGTAGCCGAAGAAGCGGTGAAACTGGCCATGGCATGTAACGCCAAACGGCTGGCTCTTTATAGTCATGATCCGAGCCGTACAGATAAAGACATCGATGACATCATCGACCACTGCAACCAGTACATCACCATCGCAGAATCACCCCTGCAGTTAATTGCAGCCCATGAGGGACTCACCATTGATTTTACCGCTGAGCCTTAATCGCCTTGTTCTTGGCATGGTACTGCTGACAACCTCAGTATTCGCCTATTGCGACGATAACGAGCAACAAAACGAAGTGGCAACCCAGGAACAACAAAGCGGCCTGGTTGCAGCCCCCAGCCTGTTTAAAAAGCGCTTCGAAGCCGATAAAAACCTGTTAAATAATGCCTTTGCGATTACTCAGTACCAACGCAACTATTTTCTGCCGTTTACTTATGTGGATAATCCCAATGCGCTGGGCAATGCCGGACTAACTGAAGATAACGTCGACAGTAAGGAAGCCAAGTTTCAAATCAGTGTAAAGCTGCCTCTTTATACCCAGCCCGACTCCGTCGAGGGCGTTTATTTTGGCTTTACGCTTACCTCATTCTGGCAACTATATAACAGTGAAGTGTCCAAGCCCTTCCGGGAAACCAACTACGAGCCGGAAATTTTCTATCAGTGGAATACCGATATAAAGCTCCTTGGTATCGATTTTAATGCCCTGCAGCTTGGCTTTAACCACATGTCTAATGGCCAGAGTGAGCTTCGCTCGCGCAGCTGGAACCGCATTATGCTGACCAGTTTGTTCAGTGATGCTGACGATATCTATTATCTGCGCACCTGGTATCGCATTCCCGAAGATGAAAAAACCTCTCCGGACGATCCGGCTGGCGATGATAACCCCAGAATTAATCACTATTACGGCCGCATTGAACTTGGCTATGGTACGCGCATTAAAGGCTTTGGTTTATTTGCCCGCCTGCGCAATAACCTGGAGTTTGATAACAACCGCGGTAGCCTGGAGCTGTCCGTTAGCTACCCGGTGTCTCCCCGTTATGAAGTGGTATTGCAGTATTTTAATGGCTATGGTGATAGCCTGATCGACTATGATCGCCGCCAGAATCGTATCGGTCTGGGATTCCAGCTGGCGGCATTTTAGCGCTACGGAATAACCCCTGCCGCTCGGTACATCTGCAGATGCACATCTACCAACGCATTGATATCCCGCTGGTAACCGCCGCCAATAACACAAGCCACGGGCAGATTATGCCGACGACACCAATCAAACACCATACAGTCGCGCTGATAAACGCCAGCGGTAGTGATATTTAACAGCCCTAAATCATCGTTTTCGTGCACATCCACACCGGCGTCATAGATTACGGCATCGGGTGCATAAAGGCGTTCCGCCACACTCAGTGCCTCATCCAGCGTAGCCAGGTAAGGTTCATCCGTCATCCCTTTGGGTAAAGGAAAATCCATATCTGACTGCTGCTTACGGTGAGGAAAGTTTTTCTCGCCATGCAATGACAAGGTGATCACCGCGGTATCCTCCTGAGCAAGGAGCGCGGTCCCATCCCCCTGGTGCACATCTAAATCGATAATGAGCACCGAATCTATGCCGGGGTTGGTGAGCATCTGCCGGGCGGCGAGATACAAATCATTAAACAAACAAAAACCAGAGCCCCAATCTGCAGCAGCATGATGATAACCGCCGGTAAGGTTAAGCGCCAACCCATGCTGCAACGCCAGCTCAGCGGTTTTGAGGGTACCACCTACTGCGGTGAGGCTGCGTTTAATCAGTTGTTCAGACCAGGGAAAACCAATGCGTCGCATTGCCTTGCTATCTAATGTGCCACCAATCAGTGCATCAACATAACTGGCATCGTAGCAGGCGGTCAGTGTTTCCCTGGCCACCGGCGCAGGCGTTATAAACGCTGACTCCGATACGCCACCAGCGCACAGGGCATCATGGATCCCCTGGTATTTTTCGATGGGAAAACGATGCCTGACCGGCAACTCGAGCTGACTGTAAATAGGGTGGAAAACCAGATGCTGCAAAATACCAACGTTACCAATTTCTGTTAAACGAGTTGGGTATTGTACTGCATTGAGCGGTTATCGGCTCAATGCAGAAACCACAGTCATCACATTTTTTGACATCAGGTTAATGGCATCTGAGATATTATTGCTCTGTGATAAGGACTTGTAATCTTCTGCAGAACTCATTACCCGGGCGATTACCCCATCCAGCTGTCGCTGAATGCTGCTTTGATCGTTCGCCGCTTCTTCAAGCGCGCCGACCACACTTTGAGTTTCATCGATGTAACGCACCAGCTCATTGAGCAACGCCAGGGCCTGTTGTGCGCTTTGAGCATTCACATCAGCATGTTGCTGACCACTTGCCATCGCCGAGACCGCTTTTGATGCATCGGCTTCAAAGGCACTTAAAATAGCGTTGATTTCCTGGGTAGACTGCTGCGTTTTGGCTGCCAGCGCCCGCACTTCGT
>JAYZXK010000082.1:0-5246 GCA_036141415.1 Pseudomonadota bacterium | reverse complement strand
GAAGGTCGGAAACCAAATAATTATGAGTTGCCACGATATCAATATTGCTAATACCTTTGCCGATACGGTATTGTTAGCAAAGGCAGGGCAATTGCTTGCATACGGACCTACCAGAGATGTACTCAACCTGTCTAACCTGTGGTTAACCTTTGATTGTCAGTTTGAATGCCTGTTAAAGGAAGAACAGCGGCATTTTATTCCCGTAAGACATGCAACTGGCTTTTAAAAGATTAGTCGTTTTCTGAAATTTCCCATTTGAAAGAGGTGCTAAGTGAACAACTGGCAACCAGATAGCTGGCGTGCAAAGCCAATTTTGCAACAGCCAGAATACGAGGATAAAGCTGAACTGGACCGGGTAGAGCAGACCCTGAGTTCGTATCCTCCTTTAGTGTTTGCCGCTGAAGCCCGAGAGCTGCGTCGCCAGCTTGGTCAGGTATGCGAAGGTAAAGGTTTCTTATTGCAAGGCGGTGACTGTGCGGAATCGTTTAGTGAGTTTAATGCACCGAAGATCCGCGATACCTTTAAAGTACTGTTGCAAATGGCTATTGTTCTGACCTTTGCTGGCCGTTGCCCGGTAACCAAAGTGGCACGTATGGCGGGACAGTATGCCAAACCACGTTCGTCGGATTTCGAGACTATCAATGGTGTGACGCTGCCCAGCTATCGGGGTGATATTATTAACAGCTTTGAATTCACTGAAGCAGCACGCCGACCTGATCCACAACGACTGGTTGAAGCCTATCATCGTAGCTCTGCCACTTTAAATCTGTTGCGCGCCTTCGCCCAGGGCGGACTGGCTGATCTGCATGAAGTGAACCGTTGGAATATGGCGTTTCTGGAAAATAATCCGCAAAAAGATAAGTATCTGGACTTATCCCGTCGCATTCAGGATACGCTGGAGTTTATGGACGTCATTGGTATTAACGCTACCAATACGCCGTCGTTACATGAAACGTCTTTGTTTACCTCTCACGAAGCGCTGTTGCTTAACTATGAACAGGCTTTAACGCGAATTGATACGCTAACGGGTAAGCCTTATGACTGTTCTGCGCATATGGTGTGGATAGGTGAGCGTACACGTCAGCTTGACCATGCGCACATTGAGTTCTTCCGGGGGATTAATAACCCTATTGGTGTAAAAGTAGGCCCGACAATGGAAGAAGACGAACTTATTCGTCTGATTGATGCGCTTAACCCGAATAACGATCCGGGCAGGCTCACTTTGATCACCCGGATGGGAGCAGACAAGCTGGAAGCGAATTTACCGCGACTGTTGCGTCGGGTAAAAGCTGAAGGGCGCAATGTAGTGTGGAGTTCCGACCCCATGCATGGCAATACATTCTCGGCTTCCAGTGGGTATAAAACGCGTAACTTTGATGCCATCCTGAGCGAGATTAAGCAATTCTTTGCGGCCCATGAAGCCGAGGGCACCTATGCAGGCGGTATCCACCTGGAGATGACTGGCCAGCATGTCACCGAATGTACCGGTGGGGCTTATCAGATCAGTGATGAAGATCTTAAAGAAGCGTATAAAACTCAGTGTGATCCACGCTTAAATGCCGATCAGGTACTGGAAATGGCGTTTCTGGTAGCAGACCACTTACGTAGCAAGTAATCTGCTGACTGTAAACTTTATCGGATATCAGAGCGCAGCGAGGCAATCGCTGCGCTCTTTTTCGTTAAGGACACCGGTAAAGATGGTTTTTCGGCGCAGGGCTGTGGTGGTTTTATCGGTGGCGGTCATCGCTTTAATGAAGTTTTCCGGCGTGTTTACCTGCGCAAGAATTGCCGTCCAGTTCAGGTAGGCACCGTAGCTGAGCAGTTTTTGCTCGTAGCGCTGTTTTAATGTGGTTGTCGCCTGGTCTAACAATGCCGGCTCAGCCAGCACTTTGCGGGCAATACAGCCGTGTAAGCACAGGCTGCGTTTGTCTGCTTCCTGTTGCTGGTACTTTTTCTGATGGTAAACCATGGCGTTATTCGTCAATTAACGGCGTAAGCATACCTTCCATGCCGTTCAGTTTAATTTCGTACATCAGCGCCAGCTGCTCCCCCAGTTTTCCAGCCGGAAAGCCTTGCTTGGCAAACCATACCAGGTAAGGTTCGGGCAACTGGATAAGCTTACGCCCGGCATATTTGCCAAAGGGCATGGTCTGATTAATGGCCTGTTTAAGGGCTGCCGCGTCGGGCATTGAGTTTGTCATGATTAAGTTGCCTGCTTTTGCTGTGCCTGCCAGAGGCCGGCATAAACGCCTTGTTGGTTAAGCAGCGCGTCGTGATTGCCGTGTTCGATAAGCCGCCCCTGACTCATAACCAGAATTTTATCGGCATCCACAATGGTTGACAAACGGTGAGCTATCACCAGGCTGGTGTGGCCCTTGGCAACTTCCCGCAGCGCACGAAGTATGGCTTGTTCAGACTGACTATCCAGAGACGAAGTGGCTTCATCGAAGACCATGATCGCCGGCCGTTTCAATATGGCCCGGGCGATGGCAACCCGCTGCTTTTCGCCACCGGATAGCTTAAGGCCCCGTTCGCCTACTTTGGTTTGGGCGCCTTCGGGCAATTGACTGATGAACTGATCAAGATGGGCCAGACGAATGGCTTCATAAACGTCTTCCTCACTGGCGTCGGGCCGACCGTAGCGGATGTTCTCGAAAATGGAGTCGTTAAATAACACCGTGTCCTGGGGCACAATGCCAATGTGCTGACGTAAACTGTGCTGCGTGACGTCGGCAATATTCTGGCCGTCGATAGAAATTCTGCCGGATGTCGGATCGTAAAAACGAAACAGTAACTTCACCAGAGTGGATTTTCCGGCACCACTTTCACCTACTACGGCAACCTTACTGCCGGGTTCTACCGTAAAACTAACGTTGCTGAGAATTGGGCGATCGTCGTGATAAGCAAAGCTCACCTGCTCAAACTCAATGCGCCCTTCTCGGGTAACCAGCGTTGTTGCATCCTTGCTATCGTCTACCTTAGGCGTTCTGTCGAGCAGCTTAAATAAGTTTTCAATATTGGCTAGCGAGCCACGAATTTCACGATAAACAAAACCGAGAAAGTTGAGCGGCATAAAGATTTGCATGGTGAAGGCGTTGATTAGCACAAAGTCACCAATGGTCATATTACCTTCGCTGACTTCAAGGGCCGCCAGCAATAGCATGCTGGTCATGGCGGTAGCGATAATGAAAGCCTGGCCACCGTTTAAGGCAAATAGGGATAAGCGGTTTTTGCGGCGCGCAGTTTCCCATTGGGCGAGGTTGCTGTCGTACAGGTTGGCTTCGTATTGCTCATTATTGAAATACTTTACGGTTTCGTAATTTAGCAGGCTGTCGATGGCGCGAGTGTTGGTGCTGGAGTCAGCCTGATTAACCTGGCGTACATACTCGGTGCGCCAGTCGGTGGCTTTCATTGAAAACCATACATAGGCAATCACCGAGCAGAGGATAATCAGCGCAAACGATACGCCATACTGAGTCAGTAATACGCCTACTACCAGTGCTATTTCCAGCAGGGTAGGGCCAATATTAAACACCATAAACCGCATCAGAAAACTAATGCCACTGGTACCCCGCTCAATATCCCGCGACAGTCCGCCGGTTTGCCTGGACAGATGGAAGCCCAGATCCAGCCGGTGTAAGTGTTCGAACACCTGCAGGCCGAGACGGCGCATAGCACGCTCGGTTACCCGGCCAAACAATGTATCGCGCACCTCACCCAGCAACACATTGGAGAGTCGTAATACCCCGTAAGCAAATACCAGTGACAGCGGCACGGCCAGGGCCTTAACGGTGTCGTCATTGAGACTGTCTACAGTATGTTTAAGAATAAAGGGCAGGCCAATGCTGGCAAGCTTGGCAGCCACAAGGCACAGCAGGGCGAGAATAACCCGCTGTTTAAATTCCAGCAGGTAGGGCCATAACTGCCGAAATACCTGCCATTGCATAGGCGTGTTGGGATCAACCGGTTGGCGATGTGGGCGCATGTATCCTCTTTTATACCCTTAAAATAACAATGGTTATGTTGTGGCCCGACATAAGGTAGAATGACCAGACAGCACAATATGCGATGCTTATAGCTGACATTAACCCTGAAGGCATTGATTTGTTACAAGATTCGTTTGGTCGCCGATTTTATTATCTGCGCTTGTCCATTACTGATGTATGCAACTTTCGTTGTCAATATTGCCTGCCCGATGGTTATCAGGGCCAGGCCCAGCAGTTTCTGAGCCTAAATGAAATTGATACCCTGGTAAATGCTTTTGCGCAAATGGGCACCTCGAAAATTCGGGTGACCGGCGGCGAGCCCACTCTGCGACGGGATATTGTTGATGTGGTTGCCAGCTGTGCGCAAACTGAAGGGATCAGTAAAGTTGCCATGACTACCCACGCGGGCAAACTGGCCTCGCTGGCAACACCACTGGCACGTGCCGGGCTGAAACAGGTTAATATCAGTCTGGATAGTCTGGAGCCGGCACAGTTTGCACTGCTTAGTGGTCAGGACAAGCTGAATGCCGTACTCGATGGCGTGGAATCGGCCATCGTTGAGGGCATGAATGTTAAGGTCAATGCCGTATTGTTGCGCCCCTGGGCCGATGCTCAGTTACGCGATTTTACCGCCTGGCTGAAAGACATGCCGGTAACGGTCCGATTTATTGAACTGATGGAAACCGGCCAGCACAAGGCCTTTTTCAAGTCTCATCATGTCAGTGCCGAACCTCACCTGGCTGCCCTCAAAGCGCAGGGCTGGCAGCCGCTGCCGCGCGGGAAGGACGCTGGCCCGGCCATTGAACTGGCGCATCCTGATTATGTTGGCCGGATTGGCTTTATTATGCCTTATAGCAGTGATTTCTGTGACAGTTGCAATCGCTTGCGTATTACTGCGCTGGGTAAGCTGCATTTATGTTTATTCAGCGAACAAGGGCTTGATTTACGCGAGTCATTACAGTCGGGCAATGTGCAGTCTGTTATAGATTTTGTGACGTCGAGCCTGGCCGATAAAAAAGTGTCTCATTACCTGCAGGATGGCATTACCGGGATCACTAAAAATCTTTCCATGTTAGGCGGGTGATCCCATGCTCACTGTTAATCCCTCCGCGCGATTAACCTATCGCCGAATTACTGCACAAGACCGCGACTTTCTGTTTGACATTGATCAGGATGAAGAGGTTATGCGCTACTTAACCGGGGGCAGAAAAACCACCCGCAAAGAAGTAGACGAAGTATTTATTCCTCGCATCGAGTCTT
>JAYZXK010000081.1:0-2577 GCA_036141415.1 Pseudomonadota bacterium | reverse complement strand
ATGCGCCGGTGCGTCAGAATATGCGTAAAATGGTGGCTGAATTGATGGCGGTGGACAACACCCCTTACAGTCAGCAAATCGTCATTAACAAAGGCGCTATAGACGGCGTCTACCTGGGTCAGTCTATTCTGGATGAACGAGGTATTGTGGGCCAGGTGATGGAAGTAGGCACCACCAATAGTCGTGTGCTGTTGATCAGTGATGTAACCCATTCCATCCCGGTGCGCTCAATCCGCAATAACAGCCGCTTTATAGCCTCAGGCAGTGGCGCTATCGATGAACTGTATCTTACTCACGTGGCACACAGTGCCGATATCCGCGAAGGCGATGTACTGGTGTCCTCCGGACTGGGAGAGGTGTTTCCGGAAGGCTATCCGGTGGCAGAAGTGACTCAGGTGATTCGTGATGAATCGCGCCCCTTCGCGCAGGTAACCATTGCGCCACAGGCTCGCTTAAATCGCCTCAAATACCTGTTATTACTGTGGCCGCAAACCTCCTCTGAGCCTGACGAGCAGGCAGCGGAGGCAACCGATGATTAAGGTGCGTCATTACACCATAGCTATCACGTTGCTGATTGCCATGGTATTTCAGATTATTCCGGTGCCGGTACAGGTAGATTTATACCGGCCGGACTGGGTACTGATTGTGCTGTCTTACTGGGTGATGGCTTTACCGCACCGCGCTAACGTGGGTGTAGCCTTCACCAGCGGTCTGGCACTGGACATTCTGCTTGGCACCGCCATGGGGGTACACAGTTTTGCATTGAGTATATCCATTTATGTGTTAGCGGCTAATTACCAGCGCCTGCGTAATTACTCGGTGTGGCAGCAAGCGGTGATTATTGGCGTGGTATCGGCGTTGTATCATTCTTTATTGTTCTGGTTACTCCGCTTACTGACCGACGTTACCTTTCGTTTTGAGGAACTCTGGCCGGTGCTTACCTCGATGGCACTGTGGCCCTGGATTTTCTGGTTATTACGTAAAGTCAGACGGCAACTGAGGATCACATGAGTCAGCTTCGAAAACTGGTGCTGGCCTCAGCATCCCCGCGCCGCGCCGAACTATTAACTCAGATTGGGGTCAAATTTAGTGTCAGGCCTGCGGATTTGGATGAGTCGCCTTTAGCCGGTGAGCAGCCCGAAGCACTGGTAAAGCGTTTGGCAGCCGAGAAAGCAAAGGCCGCTGCACAAGTGCATAATGATACCGATGGCTGCGTGGTGCTGGCTTCTGACACCGTTGTGGTGCTGGACAACCAGGCGTTAGGAAAACCTGCCGATTTTGCCGATGCGGCGGCTATGCTGGGTGCACTAAGCGACCGCAAACATCAGGTGATGACGGCAGTCAGCCTGCTTGATGACACCAGGCAAAAGACCATTTGCGTAACAACCCAGGTGCATTTTGGCCCTTTGTCGGCCACACAAATTGCCCGTTACTGGGCAACCGGAGAGCCCGCCGACAAAGCCGGGGCTTACGGTATTCAGGGAATTGCCGGCCAGTTTGTAAAATCGATTGAGGGCAGTTACAGCGCCGTTGTGGGATTACCGCTGTATGAAACCGTACAACTACTGCAAGAGTTTGGAGTGATTGAATGAGTGCAGAACTACTGATTAACGTTACACCGTCAGAGTCGCGTGTTGCGCTGATAGAGAATGGTATTCTGCAGGAAGTCCATGTGGAACGTCACACCAAGCGCGGCTTGGTGGGCAATATTTACCGCGGTAAAGTGAGCCGGGTGTTACCCGGCATGCAGGCGGCCTTTGTGGATATCGGTTTGGATAAAGCGGCCTTTTTGCATGCCTCCGACATCGTTATTCATAACGAGGTCGTCGGCGAAGTTTCTACCAGTCATATTGAAAAACATGATATCCGCGACCTGGTTCGCGATGGTCAGGATATTGTGGTTCAGGTAGTGAAAGATCCCATTGGCACCAAAGGCGCACGGCTTACCACGGATATTACCATTCCGTCCCGTTATCTGGTGTTTATGCCCAGCGTAACCCATGTCGGGGTATCACAGCGGATTGAAGATGAAACCGAGCGTGAACGCTTAAAAGAGCTGGTGGCCGAATTTTGTGACGAGGAAGGCGGGTTTATCCTGCGCACTGCTGCCGAAGGCGTTAGTCAGCCTGAGCTGAAAGCCGATGCCGCCTTTTTACGCCGCTTATGGAGCAAAATTCAGCAGCGCATGAAAAAGCGCCGCTCCCATGTATTGTACGAAGATTTACCTCTGGCTCGCCGCGTGTTGCGGGATTTTGTCGGCACCGAATTGGATCGCATCCGAATCGACTCTAACCTGTCTCACCATGAACTGGGACAGTTCACCAAAGAATACGTGCCGGAGATGCATTCAAAGCTGGAGTATTACCCCGGTGACCGGCCCATTTTTGACCTCTACGATGTTGAAAACGAGATGCAGCGGGCGCTGGAGCGTCGCGTGGATCTTAAGTCCGGTGGTTATCTGATTATCGACCAAACCGAAGCCATGACTACCATCGACATTAATACCGGCGCGTTTGTTGGTCATCGTAATCTCGAAGAAACTATTTTTAATACCAATATCGAAGCAACACTGGCCAT
>JAYZXK010000080.1:0-2507 GCA_036141415.1 Pseudomonadota bacterium | reverse complement strand
GGCGGCGGCAGCCGCTGCAGGGTACGCCTTGAATCCGCAGACGGCACCTTGCTGGCAAAGGGCCAGAGCGGCCCGGCCAATGTGATGCGCAGTCTGGACACTGCCTGCGCCTCCATTATGGATGCGACAGCGAAAGCCATTGAGGCCGCACAGCTATCCATCACAACGCAACAGATTGTGTTATGCGCAGGATTAGCTGGCGCCAACATTGCCTCTGCGCATCAGGCATTAATAGCAAAGCAGTTGCCATTCAAACACGTTCACCTGATAAGCGACCTTCACGCGGCATGTGCTGGCGCGCATGCCGGAAACGACGGTGCGGTGATAGTTTGCGGCACGGGCTCATCGGCCACACGCTATGCATCTGGCAGCTTTACCGATTTTGGCGGACACGGCTTCCCCATCGGCGATAAAGCCAGTGGTGCCTGGCTTGGGCTACAAGCCGTGAAGCACAGCCTGCTGGCCTTTGACGGCCTCGCTCCCCAAGACGCGACATTTAACGCGGTATGCGAGCACCTACAGGCAAACAGCGCTGAAGATATTGTAAGGGAATGTGCAGGATTCAATTCCAATGACTATGCCGCCATCGTGCTGCCTTTGTTACCCCTTTACCGCAAAGGCGACAGTGTTATTCAGGGATTCGTTCAGGATGGGCTAGGTTACCTACAACGACTCGCCGACGAAGTATTGAATACACCGGATATGGCCCTGTGCCTGATAGGCGGCCTGACAGAACTTTACCACCCCATGTTAAGCAATGCGGTACAAGACCGTATTCAACCCTGCCAGCTCAGCCCTGAAGAAGGCGCAATTTTACTGGCAAAACAAGCAGGAGATTTTCAATGACCAGCAGTATTATGGCGAAAGAAGCCAGGCAAGCCGCCAGCGCCATTGCCGGCCAGTTAACACACAATCAGGCGATCTGTGAACGCCTTTCGAATACCTTAAAGCAACGCAAACCCGGCATGATCATGATGATTGCCCGCGGGTCTTCCGATCACGCCGGTGTATTCGGTAAGTATCTGTTCGAAGTAGAACTGGGCTTGCCGGTATGCGCCGCTGCGCCCTCGGTGTCAGGCATTTTCAATAAGCAGCTAAACCTTGCCAATGCACTGGTGATTGTCATTTCACAGTCGGGCCGTAGCCCGGATATTCTGCGTCAGGCCAAGGACGCCAAAGCGGGCGGAGCCTATACTGTTGCCATCGTGAATGACGAAACCTCACCACTTGCAGAGCTATGTGACGAAGTGTTACCCGTGCGAGCGGGCGAAGAAAAAGCCGTGGCTGCCACAAAAAGCTATCTGGCCAGCTTGTCTGCATTACTGCAATTATGCGCTGAATGGTCGGGCAATACTGAGCTAAAAGCGTCGCTGAACCAGCTTCCCGAGGCACTTGAAGCCGTGTGCAATGAACCACAGCAAGTAACTCAGGCGCACCTTACCGGCGTGCACAATTGTATCGTGCTTGGCCGGGCGTTCGGTTATGCCATTGCCCGCGAAGTAGCGCTCAAACTCAAGGAAGTGTTAGGCATTCACGCCGAGTCCTTCAGCAGTGCTGAATTTATTCACGGCCCGGTTACACTGGCCGAAAAGCCGCTATCTATCATTGATTTAGAGATTGAGGACGAGTCACACTCGTTTCACCGTTCAATGATCGAAGATATTAGCCGCCGACGCGCAAAAGTTGTTAAGCTGGCAAATATCAACAAGGCATTGCACCCCAGATTACTGCCCTTGCTGTTAATGCAGCGCTTTTACCTGGATATCGAGCAAGTGGCCGCCGACATGGGTTTAAACCCCGATGCACCGCCTGGATTAAACAAAGTGACTCAAACGGTATAACCATGAAACTATGTGTTGAACGCGTCATCACCCCGGCTGGCATATTGAATAATGCCGCTATCACCATTGAGCAGGGCGTGATCACGCACATCGATGAAGCGGGCGATTCGCCAGTTACCTCCGGTACGCTGCTACCCGGCTATGTTGACACACAGGTCAATGGCGGCGGCGGTGTGCTGTTTAACCAACATCTGGACTACGATAGCCTGGATGTGCTGGCCCTTGCTCATTTGCAATTCGGCACTACGTCATTGCTCCCCACACTCATTACCGATTGCGAGCAAGTCATGGCAAAAGCGGCCGACGCCATCGCCGAGGCCATTGAGCGTAAACACCCTACCATTGTGGGTGTACACTACGAAGGTCCTTTTATTCATACCAAGAAAAAGGGCGTGCATGACGCACAATACATTCGCACGCCAAAGGACTCTGAGCTGGCTATCCTAACCCGCAAGGATTTGGGTAAAGTGCTCGTAACCGTCGCGCCTGACAATGTGCCGTTGAGTTTTATACAGGAATTAACCGCTGAAGGCGTGGTAGTCGCGCTGGGGCACAGCAACGCCACGTTTGAGCAAACCCAGGCGGCACTTGATGCGGGAGCGACCGGCTTTACCCATTTATACAATGCCATGTCTGCCCTGCAATCCCGCGAACCGGGTATGGTAG
>JAYZXK010000079.1:0-9985 GCA_036141415.1 Pseudomonadota bacterium | reverse complement strand
ACTAAAGTATTCAGCGAATGGTACGCACTGGATCTGGTTAAGAACCAGGACGGCGATGTAGTCGGTTGTACGGCTATCGACATCGAAACCGGTGAAGTGGTTTATTTCAAATCTAAAGCCGTTGTTCTGGCAACAGGTGGTGCAGGGCGTATTTACGCATCAACCACTAACGCACACATCAACACTGGTGACGGCGTGGGCATGGCCCTGCGTGCCGGCGTATGTGTACAGGACATGGAAATGTGGCAGTTTCACCCAACCGGTATTGCCGGCGCGGGTACCCTGGTAACAGAAGGGTGTCGTGGTGAAGGTGGTTACCTGCTGAATAAAGACGGCGAGCGTTTCATGGAGCGGTATGCGCCGAATGCTAAAGACTTAGCTGGCCGTGACGTAGTTGCCCGTTCAATGATGACCGAGATTCGTGAAGGTCGTGGTTGTGAAGGCCCATGGGGTACGCACATCAAACTTAAACTGGACCACCTGGGTAAAGACGTTCTTGAATCACGTCTGCCGGGTATCCTTGAGCTGTCTCGTACCTTTGCACACGTTGATCCGGTTAAAGAACCGATTCCGGTTATTCCAACCTGTCACTATATGATGGGCGGTATTCCGACTAACGTTGATGGTCAGTGTCTGACGCTGGACGAAAACGGTAACGACAAAGTCGTTAACGGTCTGTTTGCCTGTGGTGAGATTGCCTGTGTATCTGTACACGGTGCGAACCGTCTAGGCGGTAACTCATTGCTTGACCTGGTGGTGTTTGGTCGTGCTACAGGCTTACACCTGGGTGACAAACTGGACGAAATGACCCCGAGCCGCGAGGCTTCCGAATCTGATCTTGAAGGTGCTATGGCGCGTTTCAATCGTTGGGAAGGTTCAGAAAAAGGCAAAGGCGAAGACCCGGTTCAAATCAAGAAAGATTTGCAGGAATGTATGCAGCTTAACTTCTCGGTATTCCGTGAAGGGGATGCAATGGCCGAAGGTCTCAAGCAACTTAAAGAGATCCGTGAGCGTCTGCAAAGCGCACGTCTTGATGACAAGAGTGCCGACTTCAATACCCAGCGTATTGAGTGTTTAGAGCTCGATAACCTGATGGAAACTGCTTACAGCACCGCTGTGGCAGCAAACTTCCGTACTGAAAGTCGTGGTGCACACAGCCGCTTTGACTACCCGGATCGTGATGACGAGAACTGGTTATGTCACAGTGTCTACAACCCGGCGACTGAAGATATGGTTAAACGTGATGTCAACATGGCGCCTAAGCTTCGCGAAGCCTTCCCGCCAAAAGTACGTTCATACTAAGAGGGGTTAGATCATGCAATTAACTTTTTCGGTATACCGTTATAATCCTGAGGTGGATAATTCACCTCGCATGCAGGATTACACCCTGGAAGTGGAAGAAGGCCAGGATATGATGGTGCTGGATGCACTGATTCTTTTAAAGGAACAGGATCCAACATTATCGTTCCGTCGCTCTTGTCGTGAAGGGGTTTGTGGTTCTGACGGCATGAACATGAACGGCAAAAATGGCCTGGCGTGTATCACTCCGTTGTCAGCACTGGGCTCAGGTAAAGTGGTTATTCGTCCGCTGCCTGGTTTGCCGGTAGTGCGTGACCTGGTGGTCGATATGACCCAGTTCTACACTCAGTACGAGAAGATTAAGCCGTTCTTAATTAACGACAGTAAACAGCCGCCGGCAAGAGAGCATCTGCAGTCTCCTGAAGAGCGTGCTAAACTGGATGGACTCTATGAGTGTATACTGTGTGCATGTTGTTCAACATCGTGTCCATCATTCTGGTGGAATCCGGATAAGTTCATCGGACCAGCGGGCTTGTTGCACGCCTATCGATTCCTGATTGATAGCCGCGACACCGCAACCGACGAGCGACTGAACGATCTGGATGATGCTTTCAGCGTGTTCAGATGTCACGGTATCATGAACTGTGTAAGTGTATGTCCTAAAGGACTCAACCCTACAAAAGCCATTGGACAGATTAAGTCCATGCTTTTACAACGGGCTGTTTAGCAATTAACTTGATTACTGCTTCAGTAACAAGTGACTAATGCATAAATGGCCATCCTTATGGGGTGGCTATTTTTTTGTAAATGTGGTCGGGTAAGACGTCCGACCTGATAGTTTTATTGACAACCTAGCAAGGCACAATAATGCAAGAAAGCGTGATGAAAGCGTGGTGGGACTCATCGCACATGGCCGGAGCCAATGCTGCCTATGTGGAAGCATTGTACGAGGCCTACCTTGACGACCCGCAGAGTGTCTCTGATTCCTGGCGTGAAACCTTCGACGCCTTACCCAAAGTGGATGGGGTGGAATTAGAAAGTAACCATAGCCTTATCAAAGACCAGTTCCGGAAACTGGCGTCTCTGGGACCACTGGCCCGTTGTAGCAGTGGGTCTGCTACCACAGCGAGCAGTAATCAGTCTGACCAGAAGCAGGTTAAGGTGTTGCAGTTAATCAACGCCTATCGATTCCGTGGGCATCAGCATGCCAACCTCGATCCACTGGGGCTGTGGAAACAGGAACGGGTCAGAGACCTGGAGTTGTCGCATCACAATCTATCCGAGACGGATTTTGATACGGTTTTCAACGTTGGCTCTTACGCCATCGGAAAGGAAACCATGCCATTAGGTGAACTGTTTAAATCATTAAACAGAACCTATTGCAGCTCCATCGGTGCTGAATACATGCACATCACCGATACAGAGCAAAAACGCTGGTTACAACAACGCATTGAATCAGTCGAAGCGCGTCCTGAACTGGATCGCGATTCAAAAATCGATATCCTTAAAGGTCTGGTAGCCGCCGACGGTATGGAAAAATACCTCGGCTCAAAATTCCCGGGTGCCAAGCGCTTCTCACTGGAAGGTGGCGATGCGCTCATCCCGATGCTGAAAGGGCTTATCAAAGAAGCCGGTTCACAAGGCACCAAAGAAGTGGTTGTGGGCATGGCCCACCGTGGTCGTCTTAATGTGCTGGTTAACGTACTGGGTAAAAACCCATCAGTGCTGTTTGATGAATTTGGTGGCAAGCACGACGAGTCGTTGGGCGCCGGTGACGTAAAATACCACGCCGGTTACTCCTCTGACTTCGCTACCCCGGGCGGTAATGTTCACCTGGCACTGGCCTTTAACCCGTCGCACCTGGAAATTGTTAACCCGGTGGTAATGGGCTCGGTTCGTGCCCGTCTCGACCGTCGCGAAAACAGCGCGCTCAAGGTATTGCCGGTAACGATTCATGGTGACTCGGCAATTGCCGGTCAGGGTGTGGTGCAGGAAACCTTTAACATGTCGCAAACTCGCGGGTTTGCAGTAGGCGGTACGGTTCGAATCGTTATCAATAACCAGGTGGGTTTCACTACTTCGAAAATTGAAGACACCCGTTCTACCCAGTACTGTACTGACATCGCTAAAATGGTTCAGGCGCCGATTCTGCACGTTAATGCAGATGATCCGGAAGCTGTATTATTTGTTACCAAGCTGGCGCTTGATTTCCGTAACAAATTTAAGCGCGATGTAGTAATTGATCTGGTTTGTTATCGCCGTCACGGCCATAACGAGTCGGATGAACCGAATGCCACACAGCCGGTGATGTATCAGAAGATTAAAAAGCATCCGGTACCACGTGAGCTTTATGCCGAACAGCTGATTGCCGAAGGTGTACTGGGCAAACAGGATGCCGATAAACTTATCGAAGACTATCGGGCTGCTATGGACCATGGCGCCTGCGTGGTTGAAGAATGGCGACCAATGACCGAGCACAGTGTTGACTGGCACCCATATCTCGGCCATGACTGGGATACGCCGTACGATGGCAGCATTAGTCTGGATGAACTGAAGTCACTGGGCGATCGCCTGGTGTCGTTCCCGGAAGATGTAAAGTTACAGTCGCGGGTGAATAAGGTCTACAACGACCGTAAAGCCATGATTGCCGGTGAGCGTAACCTCGACTGGGGTATGGCCGAACTGCTGGCTTATGCATCCATTGTAAAGGGTGGCACCAGTATCCGTCTGACCGGTCAGGATTCAGGCCGTGGTACATTCTTCCACCGCCACGCGGTATTGCATAACCAGGCTGACGCCTCGACTTATATGCCACTGCAGCATATCAGTGAAGATCAGGAAGCCATCGAGATTTATGACTCGGTACTGTCTGAAGAAGCGGTTATGGCATTTGAGTACGGCTACGCCACGGCTGAGCCGACTTGTCTGACTATCTGGGAAGCGCAGTTTGGTGACTTTGCCAACGGTGCCCAGGTGGTATTCGACCAGTTCTTAAGTTCAGGTGAAGCCAAATGGGGCCGTTTATGCGGCCTGACCGTTCTGTTACCACATGGTTACGAAGGTCAGGGGCCTGAGCACAGCTCAGCACGTCTTGAGCGCTTCCTGCAACTGTGCGCTGATCACAACTGGCAGGTGTGCGTACCTTCAACCCCTGCTCAGGTGTTCAACATGATCCGCCGTCAGGTGATTCGCCCAATGCGTAAACCGTTGATCGTGATGTCACCTAAGTCATTGCTGCGTCATCCCATGGCGGTTTCTTCACTGGAAGAACTGTCTGAAGGTGTATTCCACAACGTGATTGGCGAAGTGGATGAACTGCCAGCTAAAGACGTAAAACGTGTGGTGATGTGTTCTGGTAAGGTGTATTACGACCTGCTTGATCAACGCCGTAAGAATGAACAAACCGATGTCGCCATTATTCGTCTGGAGCAGTTATATCCGTTCCCGCAGGAAGAATGCGCGAAGATCGTGGCTGAATACAGCCATGTTAAAGACTGGGTTTGGTGTCAGGAGGAGCCACAAAACCAGGGTGCCTGGTATTGTAGCCAACATCACTTCTGGCAGGTAATCCCAGATGGTGCCAAGTTAACATATGCGGGACGTGCGGCTTCAGCGTCGCCTGCCGTAGGTTATTTATCCGTTCACAACCAGCAACAGAAAGCCCTGGTTGAAGACGCTCTCACGATAAAATAAGGAACAGAGATGACAATTGAGATAAAAGTTCCGGTTCTACCCGAGTCAGTTGCCGACGCCACGATTGCAACCTGGCACGTAAAAGCCGGGGACAGTGTAAAACGCGACCAGAACCTGGTAGACATTGAGACGGACAAGGTGGTACTGGAAGTCGTTGCCCCTGCAGATGGTGTTATCGGTGAGATTATCGATGAAGAAGGTGCAACCGTACTTGGTGAACAAGTGATTGCTAAACTGGAAGAGGGCGGTGCTGCACCGGCCAAGTCTGAAAGCAAATCAGAAAGTAAAGCTGACGCAGAACCTGCCAAAGCAGAGGCGCCAGCAGCACAAGAAGCAAGCGGTGAAACCGTTGACATCAAAGTACCTGTATTGCCTGAGTCAGTCGCTGATGCAACCATTGCCACCTGGCACGTTGCGCCAGGCGAAAAAGTAAGCCGCGACCAGAATCTGGTTGATATCGAAACCGATAAGGTGGTTCTGGAAGTGGTTGCGCCGGCTGATGGCTCTCTTGCCGAAGTACTGGCTGAAGAAGGCACCACGGTAACCGCCGAAGAAGTCATTGCCAAATTCACTGAAGGTGCAGGTTCATCTGCACCGGCTGCCGCCGGCAGCGAAGAAAGCAGCGATGACGGTGACAGTGATGCGCTGAGCCCGTCGGTACGTCGTCTGTTAGCAGAAAAAGGCGTAGACCCGGCTAAAGTAAAAGGTTCAGGCAAAAACGGCCGCATCACTAAAGAAGATGTTGAGCAGTACCTGAAGTCTGACAGCAAGCCAGCTGCGGCCA
This sequence comes from Pseudomonadota bacterium, assembly GCA_036141415.1. Lineage (GTDB taxonomy): Bacteria > Pseudomonadota > Gammaproteobacteria > Enterobacterales > Alteromonadaceae > Alteromonas. Next base: position 4,209 of record JAYZXK010000079.1, on the reverse strand, counting down.
GCCCTGCGTCAGAAGAAGCACCTGCAGCGCCGGCTGGTGAGCGTAGTGAAAAACGTGTTCCTATGACACGCCTGCGTAAAACCATTGCTAACCGCCTGCTGGAAGCGAAAAACTCTACCGCCATGTTAACCACGTTCAACGAAGTTAACATGAAGCCTATCATGGACCTGCGTAAGCAGTATCAGGAAGGCTTTGAGAAGCGTCACGGCATCCGTTTAGGCTTTATGTCTTTTTACGTGAAAGCGGTTACCGAAGCGCTGAAGCGTTTCCCAGAAGTTAATGCTTCCCTGGACGGTGACGATATCGTTTATCACAACTACTTTGATATCTCTATCGCGGTTTCAACGCCACGTGGTCTGGTTACTCCGGTACTGAAAGATTCAGATACCCTGGGCATGGCCGGTATCGAAAAAGGTATAAAGGAACTTGCAATCAAAGGCCGTGACGGCAAACTGTCTATGGCTGAACTGCAAGGTGGTAACTTCACCATCACCAACGGTGGTGTATTCGGTTCACTGATGTCGACGCCAATCATCAACCCGCCACAAAGCGCTATTCTGGGTATGCACAAGATCCAGGATCGTCCAATGGCGGTTAATGGCAAAGTTGAAATTTTACCAATGATGTATCTTGCGTTGTCTTACGACCACCGGATCATCGATGGTAAAGAATCGGTAGGCTTCCTGGTCACCGTTAAAGAAATGCTGGAAGATCCAACACGTCTGCTTCTGGATGTGTAAGACTTTCGTAGCATAACTATGTGTGAAAATGATACTCATGTATCATCTTCACATGCTGGTATTTGGGGACGGATACCAGTTGGGAATTAGTCGAGCCAGATATTGGCTTTCGTTTAAATAATAATCGGAAAGAAACACCATGAATTTGCATGAATACCAAGGTAAGCAGCTATTCAAAGAATACGGCTTACCTGTTTCTGAAGGATACGCATCAGATACCCCTCAAGGTGCAGTAGAAGCTGCTGACCGTATTGGCGGTAACGAATGGGTTGTTAAGTGTCAGGTCCACGCTGGTGGCCGTGGTAAAGCCGGCGGTGTTAAGCTGGTAAAAACCAAAGACGAAATTCGCGCTTTTGCTGAAAAGTGGTTAGGCAAAAACCTGGTGACATTTCAGACTGACGAGAACGGTCAGCCTGTAAGCAAGATCTTAGTAGAATCTTGCACTGATATCGCAAACGAATTGTACTTAGGTGCTGTGGTAGACCGTGGCACACGCCGCGTAGTTTTCATGGCGTCTACTGAAGGCGGTGTTGAAATTGAAACCGTTGCAGAAGAAACCCCGGAAAAAATCCTGAAAGCTGAAATCGACCCAATCGTTGGTCCTCAGCCTTATCAGGCGCGTGAAATGGCGTTTAAACTGGGTCTGCAAGGCGTACAGGTTAAGCAATTCGTACAGATCTTCTTAGGTCTGGCGAAAATGTTTGAAGACCTGGATCTGGCGTTAATCGAAATTAACCCGCTGGTAATCAAAGCAGACGGCAACCTGCACTGTCTGGACGCTAAACTGGGCGTAGACAGCAACGCAATGTACCGTCAGCCTAAGCTGAAGGACATGAAAGATCCTTCACAGGAAGATGCTCGTGAAGCACACGCTGCTCAGTGGGAACTGAACTACGTAGCACTGGACGGTAACGTTGGCTGTATGGTTAACGGTGCGGGTCTGGCCATGGGTACCATGGATATCGTAAACCTGCACGGCGGTAGCCCGGCTAACTTCCTCGATGTTGGTGGTGGCGCAACTAAAGAGCGTGTTGCTGAAGCATTCAAAATCATTCTGTCTGACGACAACGTGAAAGCCGTTCTGGTTAACATCTTCGGCGGTATCGTACGTTGTGACATGATCGCAGAAGGTATCATCGGCGCAGTTAAAGAAGTAGGCGTTGAAGTACCTGTTGTTGTGCGTCTTGAAGGTACCAATGCAGAGCTTGGCCGTGAAGTGCTGGGTAACTCTGGTTTGGATATCATCGCTGCAGAATCATTAACTGATGCAGCAGAGAAAGTTGTTGCAGCTGCGGAGGGCAAATAATGTCAGTTTTGATCGGTAAAGATACTAAAGTTATCTGTCAGGGTTTCACTGGCGGTCAGGGTACTTTTCACTCTGAACAAGCGCTTGCCTACGGTACGCAAATGGTTGGTGGTGTAACGCCTGGAAAAGGTGGCACTGAGCACTTAGGTCTGCCAGTATTTAACACAGTGCGTGAAGCGGTTGAAGCAACTGGCGCCACAGCCTCTGTTATCTACGTTCCAGCACCTTTCTGTAAAGACTCAATTGTTGAAGCAGTAGATGCCGGTATCGAATTGGTGGTTTGTATCACTGAAGGTATTCCTACGCTGGATATGCTTTACGTTAAAGAATACGTAAATGCTAAAGGCGCACGCATGATTGGTCCAAACTGTCCGGGTGTCATCACTCCGGGTGAGTGTAAGATTGGTATCATGCCTGGTCACATCCACAAGCCTGGTAAAGTTGGTATTGTTTCACGCTCTGGTACGCTTACGTACGAAGCTGTTAAACAAACTACTGACGAAGGTTTTGGTCAGTCTACCTGTGTTGGTATTGGTGGTGACCCAATCCCGGGTTCTAACTTCATCGATATCCTGAAATTGTTCCAGGACGATCCACAAACCGAAGCGATTGTTATGATCGGTGAGATCGGTGGTACAGCAGAAGAAGAAGCGGCAGCGTTTATCAAAGAAAACGTGACTAAGCCGGTTGTTTCTTACATTGCTGGTGTTACTGCACCTCCGGGCAAACGTATGGGTCACGCTGGTGCGATCATCGCTGGCGGTAAAGGTACTGCAGACGAGAAATTTGCAGCTCTTGAAGCAGCAGGCGTAAAAACTGTTCGCTCTCTGGCCGACATCGGTAAAGCACTGCGCGAACAAACTGGTTGGTAATCACCACTGGTTTAGCGCCGATGCGTTAACAATTTATTGTTTGGTAAAAGCCCGCTTTATGCGGGCTTTTTTATTTTCAGCCCACCTACTTCAGTAGGTGGTAATCATTCGACTTAGGGCTCAGCCCGTATATAGGTCAGCAAAGAAAGTTGTATATAGATTTCTGTCGGAGTCTCCGACCGCGTTGTTTGTATTATCGTAACAAACGTCCCTGTGATTCATCCCAGCCACGCCATCCATGGCGTGTCGTTCCTCATACTGCGAAATGCCACTGGCATTTCGGTTATTCGTCACCCCTGTGCCGCATCGATTGAACCCTCATCCATGATGATTCTTCTACTTTGTTATGTCTGCCAGTGACGATGACAACACTGAAGAAGGGCACAATTATTGTCCTTTCTTCGATTTAAATAGCGCCCCCTCTTAGGAGGAAACGCAAAGCCACCTTCTTTAGAAGGTGGTTTTTTTTACTATTTATCAGAAGGATAAGGATTTTTTCAAGCTTTTATGGATCTCCTCTTTTATTACTATAAATCGGTTGTGAAAAATTTGTAAAAAAAGTTAACTGAATACGTATGCATGACATTTCCAGTTTTTCACCTAGCAATTAGTATGAAATTCGGTAATCAAACCGGCGAAATGTTGCACAGCATTTCTCAACATAACTAATAATGGGGAAAACATGAAAACGTTCAAACCCAGTGCTATCACTCTGGCACTATTAACCAGTGGGTTGGTTTTCACTAGTTATCCGCTTTTGGCGCAAGACTCAGCGCAAAACAGTGACCAGGGAAAACAGGAAGAAGCTATAGAGCGCATTGAGGTGCGCGGTTTTAGCAGCAGTCTTATTCAGTCACTCAACCAAAAGCGTTTTGGTGATACCGTTTCAGAACAACTCTCAGCCGACGACCTGGGTGGCTTGCCCGACGTCAGTATGGCCGATGCACTGACCCGGTTACCGGGGATATCCGCGGTACGAACCGGTGGGCAGGCAGCAGAAATTAATATTCGGGGCTTATCCGGGGATTTTGTCTTCTCGACATTGAACGGCCGGGAACAGGTATCTACCAGTGGCAGTCGCTCAATCGAATTTGATCAGTACCCTTCTGAATTGATCAATTCAGCATCAGTATATAAATCACCCAAAGCATCGCTGATTGAGGGCGGGGTGGCCGGTACGGTTGAGTTACAAACCGCCAGTGCGTTAGCTAAGGATGAACAACATACCTTTAATGCTAACGTGCGCGGTATGTTTAACGACCGGGCCAACGAAGTGGCCGATGCAGAAGAG
>JAYZXK010000078.1:0-5944 GCA_036141415.1 Pseudomonadota bacterium | reverse complement strand
ACCGTAAGCGCCGCAAAATCTTCCGGAGTCAGGAAGCTTCGCGCTACCCGCACCTCAAAATCACGGTTTAACGACTCAACCTGACCGGCCGGTAACTCTACGTTTTCTGAGCGGATCACCGACTCCACATCGGCAACAGTGACATCCCTGGCGGCCATCGCGGTTCTGTCGAGCCACACTTTCATAGCGTAGGTTCTGCCGCCACCAATGCGCACCCGGGCCACACCGTTAACAATCGACAAGCGATCGACCAGATACCGCTCGGCGTAATCAGTTAGCTCCATGGTGTTGAGGTTGGTACTTCGCAGGTTAAACCACATTACCGGCTGTTCATCGGAGTTGGACTTCGACACCTCCGGCGGATCGGCCTGATCCGGCAGGTTATTCAAAGCCCGGCTAACTCTTTCCCGCACATCATTAGACGCCGCGTCGATATCCCGCGACAGTTCAAACTCAATGGTAATATCGGAGCGCCCATTACGGCTGGTAGAGGTAATATTTTTAATTCCCTCAATCCCGCTGATACGGTCTTCGAGTAATTGGGTAATGCGGGTTTCAACAATGTTTGCAGATGCGCCAGGATAGTTAGTATTAATGCTGACGATAGGCGGATCGATATCCGGATATTCGCGCAGTGACAACATAGAAAATGACACGATACCAAAAATAATCAGCAGCAGATTCACTACCGAGGCAAAAACCGGTCGCTTTACCGATACGTCTGATAACCACATGATTTAGCTCTCCAGCGTATCGCGATTAAGTACTCTTACCTCAGAGCCGTCGCGTACCCGCAGCGTGCCTTCAACGATAATTTGTTCGCCCGCATTCAGGCCATTAACGATTTGCACCCAGCCAGGGCGACGCTCGCCAACCATGACCTCGCGCTCGGAGACGACGTTATTCTCGGCCACCACGTATACAAACTGCTTATCGGCATTGGGCACCAGGGCTTCTTCCGGGATCACCAGCGTATCAAGTACCTGCTTTTCGATGGTGACCTGCATTAGCATGCCCGGGCGCAGCTCTGCCTCGGGGTTATTAATTATCGCCCGGGATAAAATAGAGCGGGTAACCGGGTCGATACGCGAGTCTATGGCCGTAATCTCGCCACTGAATTCCCGGCCCGGATAAGCTACTGATGTAGCCGTTACTTTTTGGCCTAGCGCCATACTGGCTAAATGATTTTCCGCCACGTTGAAGTCCACCTTGATAACACTGATATCATCCAGCGTGGTAATTTCATCGGCGGGACGAACCAGCGAGCCGACGCTGACCCGGCGAATTCCCAGGCGGCCATTAAATGGCGCTTTGATTTGCAGGTCAGCCAGTTGCGCATTGGCCACTGCTATTTGTGCTTCGAGTGAATTCACCAGGGCCTGCTGCTCATCGAGTAACTGCTCCGAAGCTGCGCTGGTACTGGCCAGGTTTTTAATCCGGCTCAACTGGCGTTTTGCCTCTTCAAGGCTTACCTGTAACTGCGCCACCCGGGCTATTTCTTCTTTATTGTTCAGTTGTACCAGCAGTTGGCCAGCTTCGACCTTATCGCCATCGTCAAATAACACACGGCTCACTGTGTCGGCTACCTGGGCGGTAAGAGTTACGGACTCATTCGCAGTAGCGGTTCCCAGTGCATCGATGGTCACCGGAAACAATTTGTTGCTGACTTCGTACACCTTTACCGGCGTCAGTTTTTTGGCCATCGTCTGACCGGCTTGCTCCTGAGGCCAGTTTAAAAAAGCCAGCAACCCAACCAGTAACACCAAACCCAACAACAGCGGCGACAGCTTTTTACCCAATGCCATAATCAATCCTGCTATACTGGTGCCCAGGATCATTGTCATCAGCGGGCACCGGAATTTAATAATAAATGTTAACCAACGGCTTAATTTTACCCGATAACCTCAGCAAGAGAGCGTGTTTAACAGCAATAATCTGTGTTTTAACGTTTTTAGGTTGTCAGCCCCGCCTGCGCCAAGCTGCAGAATTTCTGAAAATGCCAGCCCGTTGCCCCCCTTACCAGAAGCCACTGCTGCAGCATGTCTTATTCGCATAGATAACAGCGTGTTGATGGTCAGGCACCGTTTGTCCGGTAAGCTGGATTTCCCGGCTGGCGGTATACAGGACGATGAAAGTCTTCGCTGTACTGCACACCGGGAAACCTGGGAAGAAACCGGGTTTAACCTTGAGGTAGGCAAGCTACTTACCTATTCCTCTTCAGGAATGCCGGTGTTCCATTGTAAAGGCGAGGCCTCCATGACGGCACTGGCCGAACAGGTAGCGGCGCCAGGATGGGCTAAAGTAGAGGTAACCGGGCTGATTCGGGTAAACCCATTTGAGATAACCGATGAAGCATTAAGATTTAATGATGATCTGATCCCGCTCCGTGATGCGTTTGTAAAGGCAGGAGAGGAAGAGTAGCCAGCCTGCTGTTGCTTTATTGCGCTGGCTCAAGTTAATGACACACTGTGATTTTGCATTTCATACAGGCGTTGTATGGTAACACCACCACACAATCAGACCTGATTGAACAAAGGAGAATGGTATGCCGGCATACACCCCACCACTCGCTGATTTTACTTTTCTGGTAAAAGATTGGCTGAAAATTGATGCGCTTTATCAATCGTTAGGGCTGGAAGAATTCGATGCAGAACTGGCATTGGAGGTGATAGAGCAAGGCGGTAAATTTGCCACGGACGTAGTCGCGCCGCTCAACCGTGAGGGCGACGAGCAGGGTTGTAAGCTAAGCAACGGCCAGGTAGTAACCCCTGATGGCTTTGCTTCAGCCTATCAAAGTTATGTGGATAATGGCTGGAATGCAATGCTCGGCGATATTGAGTATGGCGGTCAGGGGCTCCCCTATTCGATGGCCGTACCGGTACATGAAATGCTGAATTCAGCCAACCTTAGCTGGCGCTTAACCACCATGCTTACCGAAAGTGCCGTGCTTGCCGTCACCAAGCATGCTTCTGATGAACTTAAAGCACAGTATCTGGAAAAGCTGGTCAGCGGCCAGTGGACCGGCACCATGAACCTTACCGAGCCGCAGGCCGGCAGCGATCTGAGTTTGCTATCGACCAAAGCTGAGCCGAATGATGACGGCAGTTACAAGATTACCGGCAGTAAGATCTTTATTACCGCCGGCGATCACGACTGGACCGAAAATATCATCCATATGGTACTGGCGCGCTTACCGGATGCGCCAGCCGGTGTGAAAGGCATCAGCCTGTTTCTGGTACCCAAATTCCTGCTCGACACCAACGGCAATCCGGGCGAGCGTAATGCCCTGGCGCCCAGTGCGCTGGAAAAGAAAATGGGCATTAAAGCCAGTCCCACCTGCGTCATGAACTTCGACGGCGCTAAAGGCTGGCTGGTTGGCGAACCGCACTGCGGTCTGGCCTGCATGTTTACCATGATGAACGATGCCCGCTTTCAGGTGGGGCTTGAGGGGCTCGGCGCTTCAGAGGCCTCTTTTCAGGGCGCATTAACTTATGCACGGGAACGTCTTCAATCCCGCGCACCACAAGGCGTTCAACAACCGGGTGACAAAGCAGATGCAATTGTCTACCAACCCGACATTGCGCGGATGCTGCTCACCCAAAAAGCATTGACCGAAGGTAACCGGGCACTGGCTATGTTGTATGCCAAATATATGGACATAGCGCATAATTCAGGCGGCGAAGCTCATAACAATGCTGAGGCCATCCTGCAGTTTCTAACACCTGTCTGTAAAGCCTTTATGACCGACACCGGTTTAGAGTCCACCAGCCTGGGCATTCAGATATTCGGCGGTCATGGTTATATTCGCGAATGGGGCATGGAGCAGCTCATGCGTGATGTGCGCATTGCCATGCTCTACGAGGGCACCAATGGTATTCAGTCACTCGACCTGATTGGTCGCAAACTGACCCGCGACCGGGGCGACATGCTGGGTGCGACTCGTAACGCTTTTGCAGAATTAGTAGCCAGCATGGCCAGCGGCGAAGCCCGGCAATACGCTGCGGCCTTACTGGACGAGTGGTATCAGACTTCGTTACAGGTAAAAGCCTTTTCGGCGGTGGATGCTGCCGGTGGCGCTTGTGATTATCTGGCATACACGGGTTACAGCCTGCTTGGCGTTTTATGGTATTCCATGGCAGATTGTGCGGCACAGGGCGATAACCCGGTGCTGGCCGCTGGCAAACAAAAAACCTGTGATTTCTACATGCAACGGCTGCTGCCGCGTACCGCCGCCCATAAAGCTGCGCTGTTAGAATCTGCAGACACCTTACTGGCCGTTGTGGGCAGTGAGTTTGATTATCTGTAAGCCGGATTGAGACCCGTAAAAAAGGCCGCTACAAGCGGCCTTTTTTAACAATTAGTTTTTCGCGATAGTATCTTCAAATTCATCATCAAACCAACGTTTGATCATGTCTTTTTCATAGCGGAACTGATCACTGCTGCGAGCGCGGCTTATACGGTTCATAAAAGCCATTTCCTTAATATTGACGTCAGCAGACTTCACCACTTTATCGCCTTCTTTCAACTGGTAACTGAACTCCATCCGCGGAATATACACCGTATCAATAATTCGGATATCGAAAGCGCCGGCACGCATAGTTGGCCAGACTTCCCCGGCTAAATCCAGGTCGGTAACAGTTACCTCAAGTGTCTGGCCTTCAGGCAAGGCTTCAGCTAGTTTGTTGAAGTATTTGTCCAGCGACTTAAATACGCGGTTACGAAAACTTTTGCGCGACTCGTTACTTGGTCTGACATCGGTATACGACTTGGGTTCTTGCCAGGTAATGTCGACTTTCTTCTCTGCCGCTTCAGCAGTGCTTTTTTGGGCCAGTGTGGCACCAGAAAACACCATGAGCGCAGGTACCAGTAACCACGACGCTTTTACATTTCGCATTGTAGGATCCCCCCGAAGGTGTGATTCGAAGTCAGAGTATATACGTACTCAGTTAACTATTAGAACAATAAACCGCCAAAAAGTTTAACGGTTTATCGTATCTTTGAGCCTATCAGTCTTCACCTGAACCGGGGATGAACAGGAGCAATCAGCTATTTTGCGTGTCGGTATTCAACACCGGTGAACGGCGAATCTCAGAGCAAAACGTGTGAAGCGTCACGCCGTGGATGTAAGGATTTCTGTCTGTATTTTCACAATAAGCATCATAGAATTGCAGCGTTCTGACTCGTGAGGACAGTACCGTATCGAGATACTCTTTCTGATAAGGACGCATTGCCGAATACTGCACTGCCAGACTGTCTTTAATTTCAGCCAGCTGCTGGCGCTCTTCACGCGTAGCGATCTCTTCCATCCAGTCACTCAGCGTAGCCTGAACGTCAGAAAATAAATACTGAACAAACGGTAGCTGTAATACCACTACCAAAATAGCGATTTCAATGATGACAGCGATTGAACGAAACATGCTTTATACTTCTCCCAAACTAGTGAGCCAAGTTTATCCCACGTCTAACCATTTAATAAGGTACGTGTTTTATACGTAGTTATTAAGTGTTATAGCTGTACTGGATAGTTCATTTTTTCGCCTGACCCGTTTGTCGCTGCCCAGGCACCAAGTGTGTACACCTAAAAAATACGTTACACTGTAGCTGCGGCGAATCAGACTGCGATTGATCTATATTAAGTAAAATTAATATATGACAGGTATACTGCTGCCGTAATCATGTTTAGCTTCAGTGAAGGTAGTCCCATGAACGACCAGATCCCGGTGAAAAATGTTACTCCGGTAAAAGTTCACAAACCCGAAAAACTCGACGAGTCAAAACGCTATACGGCGCGCGACCGAATCTATGTGCGGTCGGTTAAAGGCCCGCTGGAAAACTTCCGTCGATTCTTCGGCTTCTTTTTTATTGCCTTATTCGTTGCCATCCCCTGGATCCAGTATGACGGCCATCAGGCTGTGCTGCTGAATATTGTGGATCAGCGTTTTAC
>JAYZXK010000077.1:0-3792 GCA_036141415.1 Pseudomonadota bacterium | reverse complement strand
CGGGCAAAATCGGCCTCTTCGCCACCGACCATAATCGTTAGCTGGCCATTTTCTGCACCAGCCTGCCCGCCTGAAACCGGCGCATCCAGAAAGCCAGCCTGCTGTGCTGCACAGGCCTCAGCCAGCTCACGGGCGAGTTCGGCTGACGCTGTGGTATGGTCAACCACCAAAGTACCCGCACTGGTGTCAGCCAGAATGCCTGACTCGCCGTATACCACCTGACGCACATCATCGTCGTTGCCTACACATAAAAACACCAGTTCGGCGCCCTCTGCCGCTGCGCAAGGTGTGGTGGCTATGCGCCCACCATACTGACTCTGCCAGCTTTCAGCCTTACTGGTAGTGCGGTTATATACACACACGTCAAACCCGTTGGATTGCAGATGCCCGGCCATGGGAAATCCCATTACGCCCAAACCAATAAAACTCACTTTCATTATTTTTCCTTAGTCCCCGAATCAAGGTGAAGAATGTCGCGCTGCCAAGTGTAACACGCCAACAATTTATTCAAGCAAGCTTAACTTGACTGTAAGGCGCATCCTAATAGTATTAACGGTACAGGGAAAGACAACGGGATTGCTAATGACTCCTCCACCACGCGTTGCCATGTTCAGTGCGCAGCAGTACGACATTCAATCATTTAAACAGCATCCGCTGTATGAGCAGATTGATTTGACCAGCTTTGAAACCTCGCTCGGGCCTAAAACCGTCTCGCTGTGCCAGAATTTCGATGTGCTCTGTGCTTTTGTTAACGATTGCCTAGACAATTCGATTTTACAGCAGTTGAGCGCTCAGGGCGTTAAACATATCGCACTGCGCTGCGCCGGATTCAATAACGTTGATACCGCAGCCGCCAAGGCGCTGGGGCTGGCGGTTTCAAGGGTACCCGCGTACTCACCGGAGGCCGTCGCTGAACATGCTCTGGCGCTTATCATGACGCTGAATCGCAAAACCCATAAAGCTTATAATCGGGTCAGGGAAGGCAATTTTAACCTTAACGGTCTGCTAGGCTTTACCCTGCATAACAAGAAAGTGGGAATTGTAGGGACCGGCCATATAGGCGCCGCGCTCGCACGTTTACTGACTGGCTTTGGTTGTGAGATTTATTGCTACGATCCCTACCCTGATGACGCGCTGATTAAACAAGGAGTGGTCTATACCAATCTCGATACCTTGTTTAAGGAATGCCATATTATCAGCCTTCATTGTCCGCTCAATGAACAGAGCCATCATCTTATTAATGCTGAGTCACTGGCCAGCATGCGAGATGGGGTGATGCTGATTAACACCTCACGCGGCGGCCTGATAGACACTCACGCGGTTATTGAAGCGTTAAAAAAACACAAGATTGGCTACCTGGGCCTGGACGTATACGAAATGGAATCGGAGCTGTTCTTCCGCGATCATTCCAGCGAAATTATTCAGGACGATGTGTTTGAGCGGCTGCAAACCTTCCACAATGTGTTGATTACCGGCCATCAGGGATTTTTTACTGCTGAAGCGCTTGATCAGATTGCTGAAGTCACGCTCCAGAATATTCTGGCGCTTAACAATGGTACGGCCGACGACAGCCGCTTTGTGGTACTGCCGGATTAATCCGGCCGTTTTTCCAGCCACAGGTGAAAATATTTGCCCAGCCATAAGTATGGCTCCTGATGACCATACCGACGTTCAGTAGCCAGTAGTTCCTCGTATTTGGAATCGGCCATGTCACGGTCACGAAGGTAATCATGAAAACAGCGAATTCCGCGCATAGAGTGCACTGTAAAACCAAGGGTTTGTACTTCAGCGATAACTTCTTTTGGCACCAGCGGCTGCTGAGGGTTTAACCGTACCTGATTTTTCACTTTCATACCGCGGGCAATGTACTCAAAATTACCGTACACAGCATTACTGAACAGCGCCGCATCACGGTTAAAAAAAGTCAGGCTGAGCCGCGCGCCCGGTCGCATGCGGTCAGCCAGTACACTAAGTGCTTCAAAGGGCCTTGCCAACCATTCCAGCACGGCATGGCACACGACTACATCAAACTCGCCGAGGTCATCGATGTCGAATAAGTCGGCCTGCCTGACGGCGATAGCGGCATCCAGTTGCTGACGGGCGATAGTTAAAATATCTTCTGAAATATCAGTCAGCGTTAGCTGATGACCAAGCCCGGCAAGAAAGGCAGACATCACGCCTGTGCCACCGCCCAGTTCAATAATGTTTTGCGCCGGCTCTTCGGCCAGCAATTCACTTAACACATCGCAGAGCAACTGGTGGCGTAAACGGCCTTTGGTGGTACCGTAAATGTTACGGTTAAACTTTTCCGCCAGGCCGTTAAAGGATTGATCTTTCAACAGTGTCGTCTCAGGCCGGGTTATCAATGTCGATGAAGGTTACCTTCAGGCCAAACTCACCTGCCAGGTGCTCACCCACTGCTTTAACGCCATAGCGCTCTGTAGCATGATGGCCGGCAGCAATAAAGGCAATGCCCATTTCGCGGGCGATATGGATGGTTTGCTCCGACACTTCACCGGTAATAAATACATCGCAACCGGCCATTGCGGCCTGTTCGATAAAGCCTTGTCCGCCGCCGGTACACCAGGCAACCTTGTTAACCGGCTTATCCGCTTTGCCTTCGCAGACTACCAGGGGTCTATCCAGCTTTTGCTCGATTAATACAGAAAGTTCACCGAGAGTGGTTGAAGTTTCGCCCTGGTAAACAATACCCGCTGGGCTTACGGCCTCTAAAGGCGCAACGTTGCTAAGCTCAAACAAGGCACCAAGCTGCGCGTTATTGCCCCACTGATGATGCATATCAATGGGTAAATGATAGGCCAGCAGGTTAATGTCATGGGCCAGTAAACTGGCAATGCGGCGTTTTTTCATGCCGACCAGCGGCTCACTCTCGCCCTTCCAGAAATAACCATGATGGACCAGCAAGGCATCGGCACCGGCCTCGATGGCGGCATCGATCAGTTGCTGAGAGGCGGTAACGCCGGTCACTAAATGCCGGATATCTGCGCAACCTTCAATTTGTAACCCGTTCGGACAGTAATCCTTGATGGTCGCGACCTGCAATTCCTTATTCAGATAATCAACAAGTTGAGTCGTCAGCACGATCTACCCCTCGTTTTGATAACCGTCGCCGCTGATCCCCTGGGCAACGAATGGAAACAAATGTTCAATCACATCGGCAATATCGATGTCTTGCTGGTAGTCAGCCTTGGCAATGTCTTTCAGCGCCTGACTCGATGCCATGGAAAACACAAAGCTGCCAATAGCAAAGTGCAAGCGCCAGAATAGTTCATCAGCCGGGATCGCCGGTAATGCGGTTCGCAACATGGCCAATATGGTTTGGACCGTCTCTCCGTAGCTGCCCATGATAAAGCGGCGTAGGTGGCCCTGCGACTCGGTATAGCCCTTACCCAGTAATTGCACAAACATTTCGGTGCCATCGGGCTGCACCGCATTGAGGTTAAGCAGCGGCCCCTTAAGGTTTTGCAACACCTGATCCACGCCTTTGCGACCCACGCTGGGAACCAACTTTGCCAGGGCTTCATCAATTTGCGGCATCATTACATCAAAGTAACGCTTGAGCACCGCCTGGATGAGGTTTTTCTTACTGCCAAAGTGGTAATTCACCGAGGCCAGATTTACGTCGGCCCGGGCGGTAATTTCGCGCATCGAAGTTTGTCCGTAGCCCTGTAGTGCAAACAGGTACTCGGCCGCGTCAAAAATTAGCGCTTTGGGTTGCTTACTAATTTACGACATTTTAAAACATTTTTGAAGTTGACTGACCCTAAGCAT
>JAYZXK010000076.1:0-6873 GCA_036141415.1 Pseudomonadota bacterium | reverse complement strand
TGAGAAGCGGAAGTTAAAGCACACATGCAGTTCGCCGGGGATCACATTACCGGCACCGGTGCCGCCGTGAATATTGGAGATCTGAAAGCTGGTGGGCGGAAAAAAGTCGTTACCGTTATCCCAGTGGGCTTGTGCCAGCTCATCCAGAGCTGGGGCAGCCTGATGCACCGGATTACGGGCCAGATGCGGGTAGGCCACGTGCCCCTGGACGCCTTTTACCACCAGATCGCCGGTCAGTGAGCCGCGACGTCCATTTTTAACCACATCGCCAACCACATCGGTACTGGAGGGTTCGCCCACTACGCACCAGGTGATTTTTTCGTTACGGTCTTCCAGTGTGTCGATAACCCGGGTCGTACCATTAATAAACGGGCCTTCCTCATCACTGGTGATCAGATAGGCAATACTGCCGTGGTGGTCCGGGTAATCCGCCACAAACTGGCGGGTAGCAGCGAGCATGGCGGCCAAAGAGCCTTTCATATCGGCTGCGCCACGACCATGCAGGTTACCGTCTTTCTCGGTAGCTACGAACGGTGGCGTTTGCCAGGCATCTTCCGGGCCACTGGGTACCACATCGGTATGACCGGCAAAACAAAATACCGGGCCATCACTACCACGGCGGGACCACAGGTTGGTGGTATCCTCAAACACCATGGTTTCATTTTCGAAGCCCGACTCGGCCAGCCAGGCTTTCATAAAGTCCTGACAACCGGCATCTTCAGGGGTGACTGAACGGCGATTAATCAGCTCTTTGGTTAACTCGAGTACGTCGGTCATTAGTTAAAGATCTCCTCGTACTGCGCCGGCTTAAAGCCCAGGTGCATGGCATTATCGGTAACCAGCAAAGGCCGCTTAATCATCGCCGGGTTTTCTCTCAGCAATGCCAGTGCGGTTGATGCCGAAAGGTTAGCTTTTTGTTCGTCGGAGAGCTGGCGGTATGTGGTGCCACGTTTATTCAATACGTTATCCCAGCCCAGTTCGTTAAGTGCTTCAGACAGTACGTCCTGGGGCACACCCTGTTTGCGATAGTCGTGAAATGTGAAAGAGATATCGTGCTGAGTTAACCAGTTTTTTGCTTTTTTGATGGTATCGCAGTTGGGAATACCGTACATCACTACCGTCATGCTGTTGCCTCGTTGAATCGATAAATGCTGGCAAGTCTATCCTGACCATCTCAAGCTGTAAAATCGGCTGAGCGAACAAGACACTGCCAGTATGAAAATTTTGTGCAATGCCGGTAATTATGACACAGACCGCTGCCGGAGTTTAACTATTTGATACTGCAAAGATAACCTCATTGCCTGCCAGTAAAGGCTTGCAAGGCATTTGCTCATACCGGCATGGCATATGCTTCATTGACTGTACATCATTTTTTGCCGGCCGATTCAGCGCCGGCTTCAAAACAGACTATCGGAGGTCATCGATGAGTATTGTAAAAACTGCATCTGCACACTATCAGCCACTAGGCAAACAGGGGAAGGGCAAAGTCAGTACCCAGAGCGGTGCACTGAAGAATCAGCCCTATGGATTTAATACCCGCTTCGAAGACGAGCCGGGTACCAACCCGGAAGAGCTGCTGGGCAGTGCCCACGCCAGCTGTTTTGCTATGGCCTTATCATTTGCATTAGCTGACGCAGGTTTCGAAGATGGCGAGCTTTCAGTAGAAGCGCACGTAACGCTGGAAAAAGATGGTGACGGCTTTAGCGTGGTAAAATCAGAACTGGTACTCGACGCCGTGGTTAATGGCATTGAGGAAGAACAGTTTAAGGAAATTGCCGGCGGGGCAAAAGAAAACTGTCCGATTTCCAAAGTACTGAATGCCGAAATTACCCTGACACACACGCTGAATAAATAAATGGTGATGGATCAGGCGTAAAGGGCCAGAAAATCCTCGTCATTGATTCTGATCTTCGGATCGGAGGTTAAAACGATGGCACCGAGCCTGCCAGCATTCAATAAAGTCAGGACGCACACCGGAAGTGCGTCCTGCTGTTTTATCCACAATGGATCGCTTTGTAGCAAAGGCGCTCCGGCCTCACAGCGTTGGCCTTTTTTAACCAGCCATTTAAGTCTCTCGCCATAGCTAATCTCACCAGGCTGACCAATTTGTAATTGAAGCTTAAGGCCTTTGGCATGTACCAGCACTATTTGCGCTTTTGCAATATTAATACTTTGAACCACTGCGCTAATTGGCGCATTCACTTCTCCTGTAGTCATATTAATAGCAGCGCCGGAGCCCAGCAGCCCAGCCTGAAGCAGCGGATGAGGTAATTCATCCAACCGCAGCACTTCGCCGGTAGCAGGCGCATTAAGGCGCATTACCGCTTCGCCGGATGCGGGCGCTGAGTAACTGAGTGGTTTGGCAATGGAGAATGTCATATAAGGCCGGGTAACTAAATTCCAGATCATTTATACCTTAACCAAAATCCGAACCCAAGTGTTATTTGGGCAGGCAAAGGTTATCCACTATATCTGTGGATAACTTTGTTGAGTAGTTATGTGGTAACTTGTAACTTCATGAAAATAATCATTTTATCTGGCTGTTTAATATATGTTCAGTATGTTGATGGGCATAAATCAGAGCAGGAATCCAGACTTTTTCACAACTTTTTATGATGAGCAAAACCTGTACCTCAGGGCAATTTACCTGATTAGTCCAATAGGGTAGGATTGAGCAATAAAATCAAAATTTAACCGTAAAGGTACATAACGTTTTGGGAATGCCGCTCTCCATTTATGCCGGGCCAACCGCCCTGGCACGTATTCGTGAACAGGGGCTCTCGCCAGCTTTATTCTCTCATGTGCTGGGCGCATCGGGCGGGCCCAAGTGGTTTGTGCTGGCCGGGATCGACCGGATCCTGTTTCCGGCGTTTTTTGCGGGGTCTTCACAACCGGTTAATGTTATTGGTTCCTCTGCCGGCGCTTTTCGTTCGGCTTGTTTCGTTCAGCGCGATCCGGTTGCCGCCATTAACAGGCTGGCCGAAAACTATTCTCAAACCGTATATTCCCCCAAACCAGGCCCTGGAGAAATTACCCATAAAGCCCGCGAACTGATCGATTATGTGATGGGGCGGAATGGTGTGATGGAGGTACTTACCAACAGACGATTCAAACTGCACGTAATTGCTGCGCGCTGCCATGGCTTAATGCAGCATTACGGCCGGTATCGCCAGATGCTGGGCCTGGGAGTAAGTGCTGCAGCGAACACCATGAACCGCCGTTTACTCAAAAAGCTGTATACCCGTAGCGTCTTTTCCGCCCCGGACAGCGAATTGCAGATTAACGATCCCTACCAGTTAAACACCGAATATATCGAGCTGGGCTTTAATAATGTAAAGGACGCCTTGTTAGCTTCTGGCTCAATTCCGCTGGTGATTGACGGGGTAGAGCGCATGGTGGCAGCGCCAGAGGGAATGTACCGCGACGGCGGGATCATCGATTATCACTTTGACTTATCGTTCAGCCCGCATGATGGCCTGGTGCTGTACCCGCATTTTTATCCACGGGCCATTCCCGGTTGGTTCGACAAAGCTCTTAAACGACGTATTCCGCATGCCAGCAGCTTTGACAATGTGGTAATGCTGGTGCCATCAGATGAGTTTGTTGCCTCCTTGCCCTACGGCAAAATCCCCGACCGAAAAGACTTTGAAAAATTCGATGCCAGCACTCGTATTAAGTACTGGCAAACGGTAATCAGTGAGTCAGATCGCTTAGGTGAATGTTTTGCTGATATCTATCGTAAGGGCAGCATAATGGATGTTATCCAGCCGCTACCATTTCTGTGCCGGGCAAGTTAGTTTGTGATTGGTTAAACTACAGGCAATTAAAGCAATTCTCGCAATTTCTGCTTGCACAGTGGCGGGGGCATCGCTATTATACGCGCCACTCGGTATTCACCGACATTCAGATATGCGTCTATAGCTCAGTTGGTTAGAGCGCTACCTTGACATGGTAGAGGTCCCCTGTTCGAATCAGGGTAGACGCACCATTTTATCATTTCTCTTGAATCTCTTTGAACGTTATTAAATATAAATATTGTTTTAAAACATTGACTTAAGTGTATTTCTTCATCCTTTTAGCTCACTTATTGTTCATTGTCGTTCAGTAATGCTCTATTATTTGGATCACTTCTGGTATTGAATATACCGTTTTTACTATCAAGTGATCCATTTAGGTGATCCAAAAGGCTGAACATGGCAGGGACTAACTTCCTTAAAGATTCTCAAATCAAAGCGGCTAAACCACAAGACAGCGCTTATCAGTTAAGTGATGGTAAAGGGCTAGCCTTACGGGTTCTCAAGAGTGGCGCAAAGTCCTGGGTTTTTAACTACTATCACCCATTCACTAAAAAACGTACTAGCATAGGCTTGGGAAGCTATCCTGATCGAACTCTTGCGAGTGCAAGGGAAAAGCGCGATCAATACCGTACATTGGTTTTGGAAAAAACTGATCCTATTGAATATGAAAAGAGGCTTCTTACTGAAGAAAAGCAAAAGCGAAAGTCGACATTTAAATCGATGGCTGATACCTGGAAGGAAATAAAGCTTAAAAAGGACATAGAAGAACAAACCGTTAATCGTGAGTACAGGTGTTTAGAAATTCATTTATTTCCTGTTTTCGGTGATGAACCAGTTCACGAGATAAAATACCTGACTGTTCTTGATGCGATTAAACTGGTAGAAGATGCTGGCTCACATGAAACCGTAAAACGCTTATGTAGATTAGTTAATGAGATTTTCGACCTGGCAGCTGCTCGAGAGATTGTTGAATCAAATAAATTCGGCCGTATTACTAAAGAGTTTAGGGCACACCATAAGAAGCATAATCCAAAATTAGAAACTGAACAGCTACCGTTGCTTTTATCAGCATTGGCTAATTCAACGGCGTTAAAGCGTACTCGTTTAATGATCCTGTTCCAACTACATACAATGACAAGGCCTGGTGAAACTGCTAGCGCCGAATGGTCCGACTTTGATTTTGAAGAAAAGCTTTGGACGATCCCGGCAGAAAAGATGAAGATGAAACGCGACCATGTGATCCCGTTGACTGAGCCAGTACTAGTTTTACTGGAACAAATTATACCGCTCTCCCGACATTCCAAATATTTATTTCCTAATCACCGTAATACAGAGACTCATGCAAGCGCAGAGGCCGCTAATATGTTTTTGAAGCGAAACGGGTTTAAAGATAAGCAAACAGCTCATGGTTTGCGTTCGCTAGCTGCAACGGCATTAAATGATGCGGGATTTGACAAAGTGATCGTTGATGCTTGTCTCGCTCATGTTGATAAAAACCTCACGAGTAGGGCATACAACCGCGCTCAGTACATTGAACAGAAGAAAAAGGTACTTAGCTGGTGGAGTGATTTTGTTGTGCGAGCTCAGTCGGGTGATGTGAGCTTTTCTTGCGGGAATAAGACGTTGAGATTGGTTAATGAGTGAAAACAACGATAAAAATAGTCCAAACCCGTTCGATTCTGATGCCGCCCCCAGGGGGAAATTAATTAAGTTATCTAAATCTGAAGAAAGTAGGCATTCCTTTTACCATTACAAATACTCAGACTGGGTAATACCAATTACAATCCTTGATAGTGAAGATGATTACTTAATATCATTCGGAATTACTTCTTTAGGTTCGGGTAATAACCTAGCCAGAATCAGAACGACACTATATGAAGCTGATATATATAGCGAAGAATTATCAGGTTTGCTTTTGAATGTTGAAAGTAATTTAGATAATGCGGTCAGGTTGAATAAAAAGTTAAACCAGGCACTACCCAGCATTTTGAGAAAAGTAGCCATTCAATCATTGGTGGATGGTACAAGCCGGGAAGCTGATAGCGAGTTATTAAACCTTATTAATTCTAGTGACCTTATGGAGGCTTTTGAATCATTATGCAGCCTTCCACTGATGAATCCTGTTGCTAATCAAGTTAAACCTAGTGTACCAATCCGAAGAATATTAAATCTTGTAGTTTCATATCGTATTAGCGTTACCAATAAAAATTCTGACACCCCCACGCAGATTAGAACTCTCCCAACAACTGGAGAAAAAGAGAAACAAAGGGAGCTCGAAGCCTCGGCCGCGAGAAAATTACTATCTGTATTGGAGCGAGGAATGTCTGATTCTCCAGCGCTTGATTTATCAGCATTATCTTTAAATTCTCCAAAAATCACTAATGTGAGAAAAGCCTCTTTAACCAATTTCATGGAAGCATTGAAAGAAGCAAGCAGCAATAATCTTGACCTTGTTTTTAATTCCAGCCCCTTATTAAGCGAAGTACTAAAGGGATTCATTTGGGCATTGGAAAATAAACAAATAGAGGAACCTATAACGGAGCGAAGTGGGTTAGACAATGGAGATTCTCTTCCATTAAAACGGCTTGACACTACAAATAAAAAAGTCCGCTTGGAAAGAAGCCTTTTAGATTGCTTTGAAAGCCATTATGGCTACAGGCCAGCTTGCATGTGGGCTTTACTTGAATATGCGTTAGGTGAAGAAATTAATAAGAAGTCCATTGAAAGAAAATATAATCAATGGAAAAGGCAAAAGGGGGGATAATTTTCGATATTTTTTTTAAAAATCATCCATTACCCCTATATTTTTAATCAAATAAGATTTGTTACGTTCAATATCGCAAAGGGGCATTATTAAATGAACAGTAACAATACATCTATTATTCGCAAACCGGAGATTATGGTCGCCACCGGCCTTAACAACACCTCCCAATTTTACCATATAAAAAACGGAACCTTGCCACCTTATATAAAGTTGGGCCCAAGATCTGTTGGTCTAATGAAATTCGAGGTTGATGCTGTAATGGCCGCAAGAGCCGCTGGTCACACAGTAACCGTTCACCAAGGCCCTATTGAC
>JAYZXK010000075.1:0-8624 GCA_036141415.1 Pseudomonadota bacterium | reverse complement strand
CAACGAGTCATGCCAGTTTGCATGCCTGCCTTTACCTTTAAAGCGCTAGTATCAGACGTATTACACATTCATTGTCTGTGCTACAGACCAACTCAATACCGCAAGGAGGCCGGATGTGTTAGTGGATAGGTCCTGACAGCTTGCTTTATTGGGCGATCACTGCAATATTAAAGAGGTAACATGGATGTTGGTTACCTCATTCACCAGACTTCACGGATTGAAAACATGGCAAATCTCCGATTTTCGTTTTCCTGCCACAACCAGCATCGCCGGGGGTGGATATGTTTTTGAAAGGACTCTGCTACGCCTTTGCTTTCAGCATTATTCTCTATCAGGTTTATGTTATTACTTCGCCGAGTATCAGCTTGCTGAATAGTTCTGACAGTGAAATCGTGCAAAGCAACATTGGTCTTAGCAATGACAAGTTGTCCTTCGGTAAACTTCAAGATGGTGAGGATAAAGCGCTGTCTTATTCATTATTGTCGGGTAGCGGTGAATATACCTACTATTTCAGGCTGAGTAACGACACCGTACTCACCGGCACCTGTGGCCAATTCAAAAATTTTGAAGTCAGCAAACGGGTGATATTCCTGATCAGTGATAAAAAAGTGATTTACTCCAACAGCAATGGTGAACCACACGTTTGCCGAAGCACAAGGGTATAATTACTCCGGTCGATGCCCGCAAAGACAGGCTGTGATGTGAGTTGATTAATAGCAGTACATTATCCATGTTCTGCAAAGTGCCTGCAGGTATCTGTTCGTCATTGATTGCTTATCAGCTCAAAACCTTCATCAAGCCAGCCGGTAACCCCGCCAATCATTTTCTTCACCGGCCGGCCCAGGCGTGCCAGCCTGATAGCCGCTTTTTCGGTAGCGTTGCAATGTGGCCCCGCGCAATACACCACAAATACGGTTTCTGCGGGATAAGCAGATAATGTCTTTTCGTTTATCTGTCCATGGGGCAAAAATGTAGCCCCCTCAATATAGCCTTGCCGGGCCACTTCCACCGCGCGTACATCAAGCAAGACAAAATCGGTCAGATCGTTGTGCAGCGCATAGTGGACATCCCAACAGTCAGTTTCAAATTTCAGTAATCGTTGAAAATGGGCTAAGGCTTCCTCACTGGCTGCAGGTCTGGGGCGAATAACAGTAGATGGCATAATAAAACTCCCTAGTGAATTGAAAGTTAATTATCACTGCTGGCTTACCTCACCAAAACTGTCTAATATAACTACTATCGATAATATTTAGACAAATTAACGGCTATGAGCGCGAGCCCCTATGATAAAAGTCACCATTTTGCTTTGTGAAACACTGTCGTTGTTTGAACTCGGCTGCGCCACTGAGCTATTTGCCCTCCCCCGACCGGAGTTTAAAGACTGGTATCAGACCAAAACCGTGACACTGGGCAGGCAAACACTGCAAGGATTAGGCAATACGGCCTTTCAGTGCCCTGCGGTTGAGCAACTCCCGGCCACTGATCT
The DNA here is from genome assembly GCA_036141415.1 of Pseudomonadota bacterium. GTDB lineage: Bacteria > Pseudomonadota > Gammaproteobacteria > Enterobacterales > Alteromonadaceae > Alteromonas. Next base: position 7,138 of record JAYZXK010000075.1, on the reverse strand, counting down.
GCTGGTGATCCCCAGTTTTCCGGTGGACGTTGAGCGTATCGACCCGCTGTTAGCCAGTGAAGTGCGTCGTCATTATGATCAGGGGGGCCGGATTATCAGCTTTTGCTCCGGCTCATTTTTACTAGCGGCACTCGGCCTGCTCAATCAACGCACGGCGATTACACACTGGCGCTATGCCGAACAATTTAAGCAACGCTTTCCACACATCACCTACCGGGATGATAGTTTGTACTGGTACGACGGTCGGATTGGCTGCTCGGCAGGCAGTGCCGCTGCCATTGACCTGGGAATAGCGGTTATTCGAGATGATTTTGGTTATGAATATGCCAATGCGGTGGCAAGACGCCTGGTGTTACCTGCACACCGTGACGGCGGCCAGTCGCAATTTGTACAGAAACCGCTGGCGCCGGTAAACGCGGCACTGGCAAAGGTACTCGACTGGGCGGTAAAACATAGTGGGTCTGGATTAACCGTGGAGCAGATTGCAGCTAAGGCCAACATGACCCGACGCACTCTGGATCGCCATTTTATTCGCCACTTTAATATGACCCCCCATCAATGGCTGTGCGAACGCAAGCTTGAGGTAGCCCGGCAACTGCTGGAAACCACTCACCTCTCCGTAGAACAAATTGCCGGGAGAGCAGGCTTTGATAATGCTGTAACCCTAAGACACAATTTTAATAAATATCTGTCGGTATCACCGACGAAATACCGCCAGACTTTTCAAAGTAGTCAGCAGCTGGTTTAGGTAGTTACCTTATTAATTTTAAGACAGCGCTATTGCTTGGAAACTTGCTTGAGTGGTCTGGCTTTTTCCCATTTAAAAATGCCAACCCAAAAACCCAGTTCCAGTAACATTCCCACAATAACCAATACAAAAATGCCGGTAGCAAAGCCTGCCTGATAACAAATCAAGGCGCCCATAAGCAAAGCTATCAGCAGTATTACGCGTTTAACGTTTAACATGAAATGCGACTCTTCCTATTTTTCCCTGACTAAAAGTAAAGCGTTCAATCGCCCTTAACGCAATCAGGAAAATGTAACCAAGCATAACGCGGCTATCGTTTCGGCCATGCCTAACCTTTAAACCCTTCTTTTATCTACACCACAGGGCCACCCTTGCGTAACCATTGGCGGAGGATCGGATAAGATCGATTAAAAAAGTAGCAAAAAATTCTTGCATGTTGTTTTATACAGTATTACTGTATATCCATACACTGTATATATTAACAGGAAACAAACATGACTATGGCAACCACAACTTTTGAGACTGAAAGCAACATCCTGCAATTCCCTCAGCGCGTGGCTAAACGCGCACCAGCACACAAAGGCTGGTCATATTTGTTATCAAATTCCGTGGCTTTTCAGAAAGATGTCGATTACGCCATTCGTATACAGAAACCAGACCAGGAAAAAGTGCCAGCCTGGATCCGCCGCCTGATTACCAGTGGGCAGTGCCGTTCTATTTATGTTGAGGATCTCATTCTGACACCAGAAGAGCGTGTTTCTATTAAACAACTGTGCGAGCAATATGCAGTGTCTTTAGTGGCGGTATCCGTAAATGACAAGGTGGCTGGGAATATCCTGCAAGGCCCTTGGTAAAACTGGCGTCTCGCCTTACACTACTGGCATTATCATTTTACAGGATTAGCTGGTGTTGTGTTTTTGTTGTAGTAATAAGCCTTACAGCGAGTGTTGTGAGCCTAAGCATACCGGGGCAACAATAGCAGAATCAGCACAAGCCCTGATGCGCTCTCGCTATAGTGCATATTGCCTGAGTAACTGGGCGTATATTTTAAAAACCTACGCCAAAAAACAACGAGCCTCATTAAGTGAGCAAGCGTTAGAAGAAAGTGCATCTGGCACCAAGTGGTTGGCTTTATCAGTAGTCCCCCCCTCAGCCGAAGCACAGCAAAGTTCTGCGACTACCGATCAGGTAGAATTTAGAGCCTATTACGCTGTTAACCATAAACCATACCTGATGCATGAAACCAGCGACTTTGTTATGGAAGACAACGAATGGCGTTATACCACAGGCATCATGCACAGCGATTCCGGCTTACTCAAAACGGGCCGTAACGATCCCTGCTTTTGTGGTAGCGGCAAAAAATTTAAGCAGTGTTGTTTAAAGCGAATATAGCGGCGCCTGCCGCGTAATCTGCCTACCCGGCATATATTTTCTGCCTTTATTCATATTTCCATTTTTGCCTGTATAGACAAATCCTACATACTGTCCTGTAATCCCTGTACTACACTTTATCGCTATTGCTAACCGCCTGTATCACTTGGCTTTAGCCGGGAATATGATTACAGTGGTAACCGTGCTCAGATAGGTACATACCTTATGTAGTACGGCTATTTCAGCCTCAAATCATTGCGATATAACAACAAGGGAGTCACCCCATTTAAGCGGTAATTCCCAAAACGAGAGAAGCATTATGAAAATGACCCGTCTTTCTTTGGTTTCACTGGGCCTGGTTGCCGCTCTTAGCGGTTGTCAGCCAGCCAGCGAACCGCCACAGGAAACCACCGAAACAACGCCGATGTATACTGCCGAAGATGCGGCAATGTTTGTTGAATCAGCCCAGCGTGAAATGGAAAAGATGCAGGTACCGGCAGCCAAGGCCGCGTGGTTATATGCAACCAATATCAATGAAGATACGGCCACGGTGAACGCCTATATTTCTGAACTCTATGCAAACCGTGCGTCTGAGCTTGCCAAGCAGGCAGCAGAGTTTAACGACGTGAAAGTTGATGCAGATCTGCGCCGTAAACTGGATCTCATGCGCACTTCCCTGACTATGCCACCTCCGGCAAGCCCGATGAAATCTGAGCGGCTGGCGCAAATAAGCTCTGAACTGGATGGCATGTACGGTAAAGGGAAATACTGCCGTTCTGAGGGAGATTGTATCGGTCTGGTCGACATGAGTGCAGAAATGGCGACTTCCCGCGATGCCGATCTGCTGCTGGAATACTGGCAAGGCTGGCGCGAAGTGTCTGTCCCTATGAAAGACTTGTATGCCGAACAGGTGGTTATCGCTAATGAAGGGGCGGCAGAACTTGGCTTTGCTAATGTCAGCGAGTTATGGCGCAGCAAATATGATATGCCTGCCGATGACTTTCCGGTTGAACTGGACCGCTTATGGGGTCAGGTGAAGCCCTTGTATGATGCCCTGCACTGCCATGTCCGAGCTGAGCTCGGCGATTACTACGGTGAAGATATCGTGCCGCAGGATCAGCCTATTCCGGCTCATTTGCTGGGCAATATGTGGGCGCAGAGCTGGGGTAATATTTACGATTTAGTAAAACCCGATGAGCCGATGGAAGTGCCTGACGTTACCGGCGCATTACGCGATCAGGACTACGATGAGATAAAAATGGTTAAACAGGCAGAATCATTCTTCTCCTCTCTGGGCTTTGAACAATTACCAGAGACGTTCTGGGAACGCTCTCAGTTCAGTAAACCTGCTGATCGGGATGTGCAGTGCCATGCTTCGGCCTGGAATGTTGATGATAAAGACGATTTACGCATTAAAATGTGTATTCAGATTACCGGCGAAGAGTTTAACGTCATTCACCACGAACTGGGCCACAACTATTACCAGCGTGCCTACAACCAGGAACCACTGCTGTATCGCGGTTCAGCCAATGACGGTTTCCATGAAGCCATTGGCGATACCATTGCGCTGTCCATTACGCCAAAGTACTTAAAAGAAATAGGTCTGATTGATAAAATCCCCGATCCGTCCAATGACGTCGGCATGCTGTTGCAGACAGCGCTGGATAAAATCGCTTTTATTCCGTTTGGTTTAATGGTTGATCAATGGCGCTGGAAAGTAATGGCCGGCGAAGTCGGACCGGATGATTACAACGAACTATGGTGGAATTTACGCGAGAAATACCAGGGGGTAATGGCGCCGGTAGAGCGTGATGCTAACGCCTTCGATCCTGGCGCTAAATATCATGTTCCGGCCAATGTGCCGTACACCCGTTATTTCCTTGCCCACATACTGCAATTCCAGTTCCATAAGGCATTGTGTGATGTGGCAGGCGATGAAGGCCCGTTAAACCGCTGCTCTATTTATGGCAGTGAGGAAGCGGGTGAAGCCTTGAACGCCATGTTGGAAATGGGACAGAGTAAACCCTGGCAGGAAGCACTACAAACGCTGACCGGCACGGATAAAATGGACGCAAGCACCATTGTTAATTACTTCCAGCCACTTAAAACCTGGCTCGATGAGCAAAATAAAGACCGTCAGTGTGGCTGGTAAGCCCTTAACCTGATAAAGGCTGACAAATATTCACTGACCGTAACAAGCCGCTGGCAGGTTTACCTCCGGCGGCTTTTTTGTAAGTAGGGTTACGCCGTACAGGATGACTTTCGCCGCCACTTCCCGATCACCAACCGTACCGGAAAATTGCTCATCAGCGTACCGGCAAGGATTAGCAATAACGCAATGGTTAGCCCTGGCGTCCATTGCTCGTTAAAAACCGGTACAGCCAGAACACTGGCAAAAACCGGCACTAACGCCATCAGGCCGCCCATTCGGGTAGCGCCAATTAAGTGAACCGCCCGGCCATACAGGACCATCTGAATGGTGGTCGCCATTACGCCCTGATAAAAAGCCTGTAACCCCAGCATTTGCCAGGAAGCTTCGCTGAGATTATGTGGTAGCCACAATACATAAACGGGCGTAAACAACAGCGTCGTTACCGTGATGATCCCCAGCGTGGCGTGCCATGGGGCAAACTGCCAGCGCCGCAATAAAACGGTAAACACGCCCCAGCACACACAGGCAACAATAAAGCTCATATCACCAAACCAGTAGCGATTATCAACCAGCAGGGTCTCGATTAACAATGCAGCTATACCCAGACTGCTTACCGCGATCCCCAGCCAGGACGATAATTTATGCCGCTCGCCAGCAACAAAATAAGCAAACACCGCAATCATAATGGGCATCAGGCCGGGTAGTAACAGCGCGGCATGGGTCGCTGGCGCATGAGCGAAACCGGTAAACACCGATAAGGCGTACGCGAGCCCACCAATACTGCCCAACACCGCCATACGCCATTGACAGATCACGTTACGATGTCGCCAGATAAACGGAGAAAACAATACAAATGCGGTACCAAAGCGCACCATAATTAAATCCGGGGTTGCCAGAGCGGCTAAAGCCCCGGCCTTGGACACCAAAATAAATCCGGTCCAAATCATCACTGCACACAGCGCATACGCCAGTCCGGCCATAGGCATTGCTGTTAGCGATTGTGATGACGATGGCGTGCCAGTGTCACTCATGTGTTGTGATCCCCGTTGATTTCATGAGTGATGAGTATAAGCTACCCAAACATTCATTTATAATGAATAATAAAGAACAACTCTTTCATTATTTATGAAAGAATCATCACCTTAATCTGGAAGTACTGATGGATATTGCCGACCTTACCGTTTTTAAAGCCGTCATTGAGCATGACAGTGTTAGCCGTGCGGCCGAGTCACTGCATCGCGTGCCTTCAAACGTGACAGCACGGATCAAAAAACTCGAACAGGAACTCAATGTGGAACTGTTCCTGCGCACCAATAATCGCCTCACCGTTACCTCTGCAGGACTTCGGCTACTCGACTACGCCAATCAGATACTGCAGTTACACAAAAGTGCCATAGCGGAGTTAACCCAGAAAGAGCCTTCGGGTTTACTGCGCCTGGGCTCTATGGAAAGCAGTGCCGCATCGCGCTTACCCAACATACTATCTGCTTTTCATCAGCATTATCATGCTGTGCAGGTGGAATTGATTACCCGGGCATCCATGCCACTGATTGAAAAAGTGATTGATGGCGAGCTGGATGTGGTGATGGCTGCCGATCCACCCGATGATCCCCGTTTGCATTGCGTGCGCTGTTTTGATGAAGAATTGGTGCTTATTATGCCGGCTGACTGGCCGGACATAGATGAGCTACCGACCTCGATGACCATGGTTGGCTATCAGAAAGGCTGCTCATATCGCCACCGTCTGGAAACCTGGTTAAAAAAGCACGGGCACACTTGCGAAAAGGTCATAGAGATCCCCAGCCACTTTACCATGATTGGCTGTGTTATCGCCGGAATGGGAATTGGCATGGTGCCCCGTTCATTGTTGACGCTGCATCAGACCAGCGGGCTTAAAATAGCTACAGTAGATAGCGACATTGCAAATACCCCTACCTATCTGGTATCCCGTAAAGATAATCCATCCAGCGCCATACAAGCGTTTATCAGCTGCAGCAGGGAAGTAGCCGCAACTGTATGACCGTTATTTTTTTGCTATGCTTGACTCTGGAGCTAACTCCAGGGTTTAAACTACCAGTATGAAGACAAAACATTACAAAATTGGCCAATTGGCATCACTCACCGGGCTGACTGTCGACACCGTACGTTTTTATGAAAACAAAGGACTGGTGCAGGCATCACAGCGCTCGGATGCCGGTTACCGGTTATTTTCTGCTGACGACTTAGCCCGCCTGCAATTTATTAAGCGGGCCAAGGCCGTTGGCTTTACCCTTGATGAAATCAGCGAACTTCTGGAACTGCGTTTGCACCCCGACGATCACACCTGTGAAGAGGTAAAACAGGTAACGGCACGCAAAGTCCGGGAGTTAGATGAAAAGATTGCTGAGCTGGAGAAAATTCGTATGTCATTAAAAACACTGCATACTGCCTGTTGCGGCGGTCCTGAGAGTGCTGAGCACTGCTCTATTCTGCAGGCACTGGATTCCATGGAGGCATCATGAGCGATATCGCCCTGTTAACACAAAACTTTTTATTACTGTTTATGGAATCAGCACCATGGTTATTGCTTGGGCTACTGGTAGCCGGCCTGATGCATGAACTGGTCCCCATCAGCATGCTCCAAAAACATATGGGCAGTGCCAGTACCGGCGCCGTTGGTAAAGCGGCAGTCATTGGCGCTCCCTTGCCTCTGTGTTCCTGTGGGGTGATTCCTGCAGCGGTGGGCTTACGCCGCAGCGGCGCCTCCAAACCCGCCACTGTCTCATTTTTGGTCTCTACGCCGGAAACCGGGGTAGACTCGGTGTCAGTATCCTACGCGCTGCTTGGCCCGCTGTTCGCGATAGTGCGGCCGTTTTGCGCCATTGTCA
>JAYZXK010000074.1:0-4130 GCA_036141415.1 Pseudomonadota bacterium | reverse complement strand
ATAATGGCAATAATAAACTTTGGATCGGTAAATATTGACCATGTCTACCAGGTCGACCACTTCGTCCAGCCCGGCGAAACTATCGCATCAACTAATTACCAGCAATTACTTGGCGGCAAAGGAGCCAACCAGTCAATCGCTCTGGCGGCAGCCGGCGCAGAAGTTCGCCATGTCGGCAAGGTCAATCAGTCAGACAGCGCCTTTAAGCAAACACTGATTAAGCACGGTATAGACTGCCAGTTTTTGCAATGTGTAGAGGCGCCTTCCGGCCACGCAATTATTCAGGTTACCCCTTCGGGTGAAAACGCTATTGTTCTGTTTGGCGGTGCCAATCAGGAAATCGGCAGTAAAGAGATCATGCATGCGCTGGATAAAGCCCGGCCATCTGACTGGGTATTAACGCAGAATGAAACCAGCGGCCTGGCCGAAACGCTTCAGCAAGCCAAACAAAAGCATATCAAAGTGGCTTTTAATCCGGCGCCTATGAGTGAGTCGGTGAAGTCTTTGCCCCACGAGTGCATTGATCTGCTGATCGTTAACGAAGTGGAAGCGGCTGAGCTCTCCGGCGAGCAGGATCTCGACGCCATCATTGAACACTATAAAACCCAGTGGTCACATGCTGAGGTTATTATTACACTGGGTAAAGCCGGTGTGATTATGCTTAAGAATCAGCAAACCATTCAGGTCGACGCTTTTGTAGTGGATGCAGTAGATACCACCGCAGCCGGCGATACCTTTATAGGCTATTTTTTAGCGGCTTACAGTCAGCATGCGGATGCCCGTCAGGCATTAAAACGCGCCTGCGCGGCATCGGCTATTTCCGTTACCCGGGCTGGCGCGGCTCAGTCGATCCCCGAAGCCAAAGAAGTGGATCGCTTTTTAGCGAAACACACCGGCTAAACGGCAGAGCAAAAAGCATTAATTGAGAATACTATGACGCACAAAATTATTATCGACACGGATCCGGGCATCGACGATGCTATGGCGATCTTTTTTGCCTTTCAGTCACCTGAAATAGAAGTACTTGGCCTGACTACCGTATATGGCAACATTCCGGTTAGCATGTCGGCGCGCAACGCACTCACATTATGTGATATTGCCGGCCGCCAGGACGTACCGGTTACTAAAGGTGTGGCACTACCCTGGGTAGGCCCAGAGTCTGACTACGCGCACTTTGTGCACGGCGACGACGGTTTCGGTAACATCGATTACCCGCCTTCAACCCGCGAGGTTGACCCTCGTAGCTCGGCCGAGTTCATTGTTGAAATGGCCCGCAAGCACCCTGGCGAGATTACCCTGGTAGCAATTGGTCCGTTAGGCAATATTGCCCTGGCGCTGCGCCTGGAACCTGAATTACCAAAGCTGGTAAAAGGGATCAGCATTATGGGTGGTGCCGCTTTTGTTCCCGGTAATGTTACGCCGGTTGCTGAAGCTAACATCTGGAACGACGCCCACGCCGCTGACATTGTTTTCTCAGCCGACTGGGAAGTTAAAATGTTTGGTCTGGACGTTACCCTGTTTGCCCCAACCGACCCGAAATTTGTGGATATTCTGGCTGAGAAAAATCCGGTAATGGGTGGCTTTATGCAAAAAGCCTCACAATTTTACATTGATTTTTACTCGCAAAATCGCGATGAAAAAGTGTGCTTCTTCCACGACGCCTTCCCTATTGCGCATTTAGTGAAGCCGGAACTGTTTGAGTTTACCCGTGGCAACATTCGCGTATCCACCGACGAATTAAACCGGGGCCAGACAGTGGTAGCCAAGCCGGGCACCACTGCCAGCCCGCTGTGGACCGAAGCAAAATTTGTGCAAGCAGCCACCGGCGTGAAGCACGACGAACTTTTCCAACTGTTTATCGACACTTACGCTCTGTAAACTATTAAGCCCTGCCTCGTGGCAGGGCACTTTATTCCGCCTATGACTAACACCACGCCATTAACCCGCCGGGCACTGCGCCAATCACTGCGCGCTAAACGCAATACCCTACGCGCCAGCCAGCAAAGCGAAGCAGCCCGTTTACTCAGCGAGCAGATTCAGTCGATTATTACCCGGCCGAATAGCACCGTAGCGGGGTATCTGGCTAACGACGGTGAAATTGATTTAACATCCACCATAAAAGCTTGCCAGCAAAACGGTGTAGTTACGCTTCCAGTTTTACACCCGTTTACCGGTAAGCATCTGCTGTTTCAGAGCTTTACTGAGCAGACAGCAATGACTTTAAATCGCTTCGGGATAAGCGAACCGGCTCTCAACAGCACGGCTATCCGCTTACTAAGCCAACATCAGTTGCTGTTAATGCCATTAGTAGGATTTGATGCTCAGGGTAATCGTTTGGGTATGGGCGGCGGCTTTTACGATCGCACTCTGGCTAATATTAACGCTCTGGATAACCGACCTACCCTGGTTGGCGTTGCCCACGATTGCCAACAGGTTGATGAATTACCCGTTGAGCCCTGGGATGTACCACTCGATCTTATCGTTACGCCTACGCAAATCATCTCCACCCGCTGATCAAGCTTATACGCTCTGCTCATTTCCTGGCGTAATATTCAGTTTTTAACGCTGGCTGATTCTATAATTCCCTATGCGAAGGGAGGTAAATTCGGCTAAAATACCGCCTCATTTTTTCAGCGGGTATTAGCATGGATCAGAACGCGAAAAAGCAGGCGGTAGGCCGCGCTGCAATTAAATATGTTGAGCCAGACACCATTATTGGTGTTGGCACGGGCTCTACCGTTAACTATTTCATCGACGCACTGGCCGATATTAAACATCAGATTGCTGGTGCAGTATCAAGCTCGGTCGCTTCCACTGAGCGCTTAAAAGCGCTTGGCATAGACGTATTTGAACTCAATGAGGTCGACAGCCTGTCTATTTATGTTGATGGCGCTGATGAAGTTACCGAACACAAGCACATGATCAAAGGCGGTGGCGCGGCACTGACCCAGGAAAAAATCGTTTCCGCAGTAGCTAAAACCTTTGTGTGTATCGTGGATAACAGCAAGGAAGTAGGCGTACTGGGCAAGTTTCCTTTACCGGTAGAAGTGATCCCCATGGCACGTTCTTATGTGGCCCGCGAACTGGTTAAACTGGGCGGCGATCCGGTTTACCGCGACGGCGTGGTCACCGATAACGGCAACGTGATCCTGGACGTACACAACCTGGAAATCCTTAACCCGGTAGAGCTGGAAAAAGCCATTAATAACATCCCAGGAGTCGTAACCAACGGGATTTTTGCATTACGTGGCGCTGATATAGTGCTGGTTGCTACCGACGACGGTGTAGCAACACGGTAATAAACCATCAGACACTACTGGATGAGCCCTGGCAAAGCCGCCGGGGCCAGACATGGCTAAAAACGACCAATTCGTTCCTAGATATTCCAAAGTGATGCAACAAAGCGCTTTGTTCTACCCGGGAGTTTGTGGTACTTTACCCGTATAGACGTCCAGATGTCTCAAATATTCCCTGACTGAGAGCGATGTAATGAGCAAATTTTCACTATCAAAAGATAAAATTAAGATCTTGCTGCTGGAAGGTGTGCACAAAAGTGCCCTGGAAACCCTGCAGTCTAATGGTTATACCAACATCGAGTATTTAAAAACCTCGTTACCGGAAGATGAACTCATCGAAAAGATGAAAGACGTTCATTTTGTGGGAATTCGCTCTCGTACTCATATTACCGAGGCTGTGGTTGAAGCGGCCAGCAAACTGGTAGCGGTAGGCTGCTTTTGTATCGGTACCAACCAGGTAGACCTCAAAGCTACCCAGGCCCGCGGTATTCCGGTATTTAACGCACCGTTCTCAAACACCCGCTCAGTAGCCGAGCTGGTACTGGGTCAGCTGATCCTGTTACTGCGCCGTGTACCTCAAAAGAACGCTCAGGCGCACCGTGGCGGCTGGGACAAGAGTGCAGAAGGCTCTTATGAAGCCCGAGGTAAAACACTCGGTATCATTGGTTACGGCCACATTGGTACCCAGCTGTCTATTCTGGCTGAGCACCTGGGCATGCGCGTGCGTTTCTTCGATATTGAAGACAAACTGGTTCTGGGTAACTCCGAACAGGTCAAATCAATGGATGACCTGCTGGCCATGTCAGATGTCGTCTCTCTGCACGTTCCGGAAAC
>JAYZXK010000073.1:0-2874 GCA_036141415.1 Pseudomonadota bacterium | reverse complement strand
CAAAGCCTGCATATAGTGGCTGCACCGCAAAAGGAAACTAAAAAATAACCGAACCGAAACCGAGGGCTGCAAAGGTGAATCCCAGGCGAGCACAGGTAATGGATAACCAAAGTTCACCAATCAGGCTTTCGGGCGCAAACGCCAGTAGCAAATAAAAACCCAGTACCGTGGGTGGTAACACCAGCGGTAATGCCACACAGGCCTGCACCACTGCCTTAAAGCGGCTGTTCCAGCGGCTTAACCACCAACTCACCGGTATCGCAACCAGCATCAGCAGTAACGTTGATAGCCCGGCCAGTTTGAGGGTAAGCCAGATTGCTGAAAATTCCACGCTTAACGACTTCCCTTATCAGGGCCTGACGCGAGCGGCGCATACCCTGCTTTGGCCAGTTGCGACTGAATTTTGGAGCTGCGCAGGAATGCGGCAAGCTGTTCAGCAGCTACCGCGGATTCACCCCGACCAATGACCGCCAGTTGCTGAATAATCGGCGCGTAGTTGTCCGGCAGTGTCTGGCAAGTCAGTTGATAGGTAACACATTGAGAAGCAGCAATAAACGCCACATCCACATTGCCGGTTTGCCAGAATTGCAGTGTCTGTTGAATGTTAGTCCCGCGAATAAGCCGCGATGCAAGTGTTTCCCACAGTCCAGCGTGCTCCAGCAACTGTTTAGCAGCTCGTCCATAAGGAGCTATGTCTGGCTCGGCAATGGCAACTCTGGTACCCACCGCCGTTAACAGAGGATCGCCGAGGCCATCAATGTTGCCCACCAGCGCCAGATGGCCAACCGCGTAGGTCTGCACCGCAGACGCCGTTACCCTGCCTGAGGCAACCAGCGCCTGAGGGCGTTTACTGTCGGCGGATAAAAATAAATCATAGGGCGCGCCATGTTGGATCTGCGCAAATAAAGCGCCGCTCGAGCCAACACTTACCCGCACGGCAATACCGCTAGCCGCCTCGAATTCCGGCAGCAACTTTTGCAGTGGTGCTGCAAAATTTGCCGCTACGGCTACATTGATGGATGGCGCAGCATGGGCCACCTGAGTTGCGCACGCAGCCACAACAATTGCCCACAAACACCGCATAATCTGGTTCATGGCCGGTTAGTCATCCTTATCATCAGTCAGCCAGCGCATCGCCGCCTCACTGTCGGTGCCTTTGGCGGCCACCCAGGTTGAGGTACCTCCCGCCCATTCTTTTTTCCAGATAGGTACCGATTGTTTGAGCATGTCCATAATGTACGACGCCCCGCTAAAAGCGTCCTGGCGATGCGCTGCACAGGTGCCGACCCAGACAATTTGCGCCTGATTCGGTAACCGGCCCACCCGGTGTACGATGCCAGAATTGGTAAGCTTAAATCGCGCGGTAGCCTGTTCGAGTAATTGCTGCAGGGCTGACTCGGTCATGCCCGGATAGTATTCCAGTTCAATGCCGTCGATGGCCCCTCCGGCATTGTAATCCCTCACCCGGCCGGTAAAGGTAACCACGGCGCCCGACTGACTGGCCTGGTTATGTTCGCAAAGCTCATCGTAGAGCGCTTGTTGGCTAAAATCGGCTTCACTGACCCGTGCAAACATTCTACCCTCCGGTAACCGGTGGAAAGAACGCCACTTCATCCTGTTCAGACACCACCATGGTGCCATCACAAAGTGTCTGATTGCAGGCGCAGAGCACGTTGGCCGACAGCGCTTCCTGCCACTGCGGGCCTTTAGCCATTAACGCCTGACGCACACCTTCAATGGTGGCATCATCCGGCACCGCCATTTCCAGCGACTCGGTGCCGGTGACTTCCCGGATCTGGGCAAATAATTTAACCTTCATCACGACTCCACCGACCACTCTTTCCGCCCTGCTTGTGCAGCACCCGGACATTAGTCATTATCATAGCCGGATCCACCGCCTTACACATATCAAACAGGGTCAATAGCGCCACATTAACGCCGGTCAGCGCTTCCATTTCCACGCCAGTCTGGCCATTAAGTTTGCAGCGGCAACGGGTAATAATGCGGTTGTTCTGCTCATCAAGGGTGAATTCAATATCCACTTTACTCAGCGCTAAGGGGTGACATAAGGGGATCAGGCTGGCACATTGTTTTGCCCCCTGAATACCCGCGATTCTGGCCACAGCCAGCACATCGCCCTTGGCGGCACTGTTATTTTTAACCTGCGCCAGCGCCTCGGCACTTAAGTGTAACTCGCCTTCGGCAATAGCTTCACGGGTAGTGACCGCTTTACCGCTGACATCCACCATGTTGGCTTCGCCCTGTTGGTTGACATGAGACAATTGCATAACTAGTGATTGCCCTTTAAATGGCCAACAAAATTACATGGCTTAAAACTGGCGTCCAGTTGTGAACAGATAATCCCTTGCCAGGCCGTTTTGCAGGCGCCGGTAGAGCCAGGCAGACAGAAAATAACGGTACGATTAGCAAAACCGGCCAGCGCCCGCGACTGAATGGTGGAAGTACCAATTTCCTGAAAACTCAGGTAGCGGAACAATTCGCCAAAGCCGTCGACGGTTTTATCAAATAAAACGCTTAGCGCCTCGGGCGTTGAATCTCTGCCGGTAAAGCCGGTACCGCCGGTCACCAGAATGGCCTCCACTGCGGGGTCAGCAATCCACGCTGATACGATGGCCCGCTGCTGGTAAATATCATCAATCACCAATTGGCGGTCGGCCACTGAGTGGCCGGCTTCAGTGACGGCGTCAACCAGGTACTGACCTGAGGTGTCGGTATCCAGGGTGCGGGTATCTGATACGGTTAATATGGCAATAGCCAGTGATTCGGAAGCGGTAGTCATGATGGTCCTTAAAAATCTGCTGCGACAGGACTGTCGAATTGGTACATTATGCGTTGAAATATAACAGGATAAAA
>JAYZXK010000072.1:0-9556 GCA_036141415.1 Pseudomonadota bacterium | reverse complement strand
ATAATGGCATCATCTACCACTATCCCCAGCACCAGAATAAAGGCAAACAAGCTGAGCATATTAATAGAAACACCCAGGCCTTCCATTGGCAATACCAGCAACGTGCCCAGGAAACAGACCGGCAGCCCCACCATCACCCAGAACGCGAGTTTAATTTTAAGAAACAGTGACAGCACCAAAAACACCAGCACACCACCCCAGAACATATTTTCCAGCATCATATTAAGGCGATCGGCCAGATAGAATGACGAATCGCCCCAGGCATCGGCTTTAATATGCGCCGGAAAGTCCTTTTTGTGTGTAGCCAGGTACTGATTCACTTCTTTGGAGATCTCCAGCGCGTTTTGATCGCCTACGGCCTTTACCCTCACGTTAACCGCCGGCTGATTATCAAACATGGCATACTGGGGGTCTTCCACAAAGCCGTCATCAATGGTGGCGATATCCCCCAGCGTCAGGCGCGAGCCGTCGGCGCGGGTTAACAGCACAATCTGCGCAAACTCCCAGCCGGTATACGCCTGCCCTTTAGTGCGTAGCAGAATATTACCGTTATCCGATTTAATTGCACCGCCGGGCAAATCAACCGACGACTGACGTACCGCATTCACCACTTCAGAAAAGGTTAAATCGTATTTCTGCAGCGTGTATTCCGACATTTCGATAGATATTTCATAGTCGCGATCGCCCACTACCTGAACACTGGAAATGCCCGGCAAATTGGCCACATCATCACGCAGGTTTTTGGCAAATTCTTTTAATTCCCGTTCGCTGGCGTCGCCGTACACGGCAATCCACAATACGTCCTGCTGGAACTTGGTGCGATAAACAATTGGCTTTTCGGTGTTACCAGGAAAACTGGGAATGGCATCGACCTGTGACTTCACTTCATCGAGGACCACCTGAACATCGTAGTCTTCTTCCACCTCAATTGTAACCGAGCCCATCCCTTCCATGGCGGTAGAAGTGATCTGTTTAATTCCGTCCAGATCTTTAATGGCATCCTCTACTTTTAACAGCACACCTTCTTCTACTTCCTGTGGCGCAGCGCCAAGATATGGCACCCGCACAGAAATGATATTTACCTCAAAATTGGGAAACACCTGCTTTTGAATACCGAAGGCACCAAATACACCGCCGATGAGCAAGATCCACATCAGCAGGTTGGCCGCCACGCTGTTGCGGGCAAACCAGGCTATCAGGCCTTTATGCGTGTTATATGCTTGCATGGCTATGCTCCGGTATCTAACGCAGCGTCTTCATCTGCTACGTCCTGTTCTGCAGGATCCTGTTCAGGCAAACGCACCGGCATACCATTATAGGGATTAGGAACAGCGCTACGTACTACCTTGTCGCCATCGCGAAGACCGGCCGAGATGTACACCGACTCGGGGCTGGAGCGGGCAATATCTACCTGCTTTATTTGCAGTTCGTTGTTTTCGTCGGCCACCAGAACAGTGCCATCAAGGCGCAGTAAACTGCGCGGGATCACAATTAACGACCGTGCGTCTGTCCCACTAATTACGGCCTGCACAAACTGGCCAAAGCGCAGTGGTACATTAAACTCGCTGTTATCCCGCAGGTACGGATCGCGTACTTCAACAACCGCGTAAATCAACCGGTTAGTGGTGTCGAGCACCCCTTCACTGCGCACCAGCGTGCCCTGCCACTGCTGAAACTTACCACCGACCATGGCGCTTAGCGTCACCGGATTGCGGTGGGAAATACCGCTCTCAAGGTCAATAAAGGCTAAGTCCGCATCAGTGAGTGGTAAGCGTACTTCGGCTACATCGGTAGAATACAGCTCGCCAACCAGGGCGCCGGTACCTACAAACTGGCCCAGATCGGCATTACGTTCAATCACAATGCCATCATACGGCGCAATGACCTGGGTCCGGTCAAGATTGCGTTGCGCCCTGGCCAACTTGGCTTTAGCGGCTTTTACATTGGCTTGCTCTTTGGCCAGCTGCGGCTTACGCAAGCCAAGCTCAGGCGGCACTACGCCATTTACCGAACGCCATTCTTCTGCGGCCACCTTACCGCGGGCAATTTCTTCCTGCAGTGCTGCTTCGGCCTGGGCCAGCTCTGCCTCGGCCAGGCTCAGATCAGTCTGGTAATCATCTTGTTCCAGGGTAAGCAGTACATCACCTTTATTAAAAAAGCCCCCCACCACAAAATTGTCGGCGATTTCCACTACCCGGCCACTCACCTGGGTGGCAATACTGGTTTTGTGCTTGGGCTGTACGTTACCCTGACTGGTGACCGTAAACTGCACATGCTCGGTATATACCGGCTGTGCATCAACTAAAAACGCCAGTTCCTCTACTACTTTTTTCTCCGGCGGTTTTTTCGACAGGATCATAATACCCGCTGCGATAAGCGCCAGACCGAGCAATATAACCGGCAGCGCCGATTTAACTAAAGACGATAACTTCATGAATGTGCCACTCTGGTTGTCTGCTGATCTACGTCAGCCTGCTGAATATAAACTTTTCTGACGTTAATATTACGGAGTACGGCGGGTAAACGCCTTATTTCTTTTGTTAATAAATGTGTCGCTTGTTCAAGTCGTTTATTGCCCCGGTAAATATTGATTTTCTGAACCGGTATCGTCGCTGACTTGTGAACGCTTTTCGAACAAAACCCCTTGAAACGGTGATTATTTGAGCGTAACTTGTAATTTAATTACAGATTGTTGAGCAGGAGAGAAAACAATGAGTCTGAAAAAACAATATTTAAAATCCAAACCGATCTGCAAAGTAACGTTCAAACTAAAAGCCAGTGAAGCTAATAATGCCGACACTGCCAAGCTGGTGGGCGATTTTAATGCGTGGGATATCCAGGCTGAACCAATGAAAAAGCTCAAAAACGGCGATTTCACGCAAACGGTTAATCTGCCTGCTGAAGCGGAATATCAGTTCCGTTATTTACTGGACGGCGAAAACTGGGAAAACGATTGGGAAGCGGATGCTTATTTGCCTTCACCGGTGAGTTTTGACGATAATTCAGTCGTTCGGGTATAGCAATAAAAACCCGGCAGACAACCAGCCTGCCGGGCCTACCTGACTGACTCAGCTTTTAGCTACCCAGCGCGCTTTCGATTTCCGGTAAGGCTTCAAACAGGTCTGCAACCAAACCGTAATCTGCCACCTGAAAAATAGGCGCTTCCGGATCCTTGTTGATGGCAACAATCACTTTGGAGTCTTTCATACCCGCTAAGTGCTGGATGGCTCCGGATATGCCTACCGCAATGTAAAGCTGTGGCGCAACAATCTTACCGGTTTGCCCTACCTGCATATCATTCGGCACAAACCCGGCATCGACTGCCGCCCGGCTCGCACCAACGGCAGCGCCAAGTTGGTCGGCTATTCGTTCCAGCATGGCAAAGTGCTCGCCATCCTGCATACCGCGTCCGCCTGAAATAATAATGTCTGCAGCCGTCAGTTCAGGGCGATCTGACTTGGTCATCTCATCGCTTTCAAAGGTTACCTGGGTATTTTCGATAACCGTATCGAGTGCCTCAACAGAAACACTGTTACCCTCTTGTGCCGCATCAAAAGCCGAGGCCCGAACCGTAATGACCTTAACGGCATCGCTGCTTTGCACGGTGGCGATAGCGTTACCAGCATAAATAGGCCGCACAAAGGTATCTGCGCTTTCAATGCCAATGATATCGGATAGCTGCACCACGTCGAGTAACGCCGCTACCCGGGGCATAAAGTTCTTACCGGTAGTGGTAGCCGCTGCCAGAATATGGGTATAGCCCCCAGCGATATCGAGAACCAAATCGGCGGTGTTCTCGGCCAGTTGGTGGGCATAGGCCGTATTGTCTGCCAGCATTACACGTTTCACGCCAGTGATGCTCGCCGCCTGCTCGGCTACGGCTGCGCAATCTGAACCGGCCACCAGAATATGGATGTCGTCGCCAAGCTGTGTGGCTGCTGTCACCAGTTTGTGGGTTTCCGATTTAAGGTGGTTGTTATCGTGTTCTGCGTAAATCAGTATGCTCATGAGATCACCTTTGCTTCGTCGCGAAGTTTTGCCATCAATTCGGCCACGTTTTCTACTTTCACACCTGCACTTCTGGCCGGTGGCGGGGTTACTTTCAACGTTGTTACCCGGGGGGTAATATCCACGCCCAGTTCTTCGGTACTCATTACCGCCAGCGGTTTACGTTTGGCTTTCATAATGTCCGGCAACTTCGCATAGCGCGGTTCGTTTAAGCGCAAATCGGTAGACACCACCGCCGGCATGCTGAGTTTCAGTGTTTGCAATCCACCGTCGATTTCACGGGTCACTTTCAGGCTCTCACCCTCAACTTCCACCACCGAGGCAAAGGTCGCCTGGGGCATTTTGGTTAATGCAGCCAGCATCTGGCCGGTCTGGTTATTATCAGAATCGATAGCTTGTTTACCAATGATTACCAGACCAGGGGATTCCTGCTCTACCAGGCGAGCCAGGATCTTGGCAACCTGTAACGACTCTGGAGCGGTTTCACATTCCACATGAATACCCCGGTCTGCGCCGAGCGCCATGGCATTGCGGATCTGCTCCTGACAAGCTTTTGGGCCAATACTAACGGCAATAATTTCTGTAGCAATGCCTTTCTCTTTTAACCTTACCGCTTCTTCCACGGCGATTTCGCAAAAAGGATTCATGGCCATTTTAGCGTTAGTCAAATCCACATCGGATTGATCGGGCTTCACCCGCACTTTTACGTTGTAATCGATTACCCGTTTTACCGGCACCAGTATTTTCATATAAGCCTCTTTCATCCTTTACGGTTTAGTCTGCTTAGATCATGTTCCAATAATTATGGCGCATTAATGACAGTCACTGTCAATTTAACGCAACAACAATTTTGCAACATCTTTTGCATAAAATTTACCTCCAGTTGACGTAAACGTCAACCTAATTTAGATTGACGCAACGCAATAAAGGCCATAAAAGTGGCAAATGTGGTTGCCAGTTAAGGTGACAAAAGCAAACAATAAATCAAATCAGACTATGAGGAGAAAGGCCGTGGAAAGAGAATCAATGGAATTTGACGTTGTGATTGTTGGCGCAGGTCCATCAGGTCTCGCCACCGCTATTCGACTGGCCCAGCAAGCTGAGCAGAGCGGTACCGAACTGACAGTCTGCGTAGTGGAGAAAGGGTCCGAAGTCGGCGCCCATATTTTATCCGGCGGAGTAATGGAAAGTGCAGCGCTCAGCGAACTCATCCCCGACTGGCAGGAGAAAGGCGCCCCCCTTAATCAGCCCGTAACCGAAGATGCCACTTATCTGTTACGCAGTGAGACTTCCAGTATTAAATTACCGGACCTGATTACGCCAAAAACTATGCATAATAAAGGGAATTATATCATCTCACTGGGCAACTTGTGTCGCTGGCTGGCCGAGCAAGCCGAAAGTATGGGCATCGAAATTTTCCCGGGATTTGCAGCCGCCGATATCCACTATAACGTCGATGGCAGCGTGGGCGGCATTATTACCGGCGATATGGGCGTCGCTGCTGATGGCTCTGAAAAAGACAGCTACATGCCGGGCATGCTACTTAAAGCTAAATATACTGTGTTTGCCGAAGGTTGTCGTGGTCATCTGGGTAAAACCCTGATTGAAAAGTTTGCGTTGGATAAAAACGTCACGGCGCAACATTATGCCATCGGGTTCAAAGAAATCTGGCAGGTCGATCCTGATAGACATCAGCCGGGCCTGGTCGTCCACACCGCCGGCTGGCCATTAACGAAAGCCTCCGGTGGCAGTTATTTATATCATGCCGAAAATAATCAGATTTATGTTGGTTTAATTGTCGATTTAAATTACGACAATCCGTATTTAAGTCCGTTTGATGAATTTCAACGCATGAAACATCACCCGCTTTTTGCTCAATATTTAAACGGTGGTGAGCGAATAGCTTATGGCGCGCGAGCGATTACCAAAGGCGGATTTAACTCGCTCCCACAAATGGCTTTTCCAGGCGGCTGTCTGGTAGGTTGTAATGCTGGCACATTAAATTTTTCTAAAATTAAAGGGATCCATACGGCAATTAAATCAGGCAAAATGGCAGCTGAAGTTATTTTTAATCAAATTAAGCAAACAGACGCCACTCAATTCTGTTTAGAATTTAACCAAGCCTATCAGCAAAGTGATTTAAGAAAAGAACTATTTAAAGCGCGAAATTTTGGCCCTGCCCTACATAAATTTGGCAATTTATTGGGTGGAGCTTTTAATACACTGGAACAAAATATTTTTAACGGCAACCTTTTTGTCACGCTAAAAGATACTGATGCCGACTATAAAAAGTTAAAATCTGCCGCCCAGTGCCAACCCATAAACTATGTAAAGCCGGATAATAAACTCAGTTTTGATAAACTTTCTTCGGTGTATTTAGCCAACACCAGTCACGATGAAGATCAACCCTGCCATTTGCAGTTAAAAGACCCTGAAATTCCGATTAGAGTGAATTTGCCGAGCTACGCAGAACCGGCGCAACGCTATTGCCCTGCCGGGGTTTACGAAATCGTAGAGGGTGAAGATAAGCAACCACAGTTTCAGATTAATGCCGCAAATTGTGTACACTGTAAAACCTGCGACATTAAGGATCCGGCGCAAAATATTCGTTGGGTAGTACCGGAAGGTGCCAGCGGTCCGAATTACCCCAATATGTAATACAATAATGCGGTTAAATTTAATTTTGAAAATCCACGAGTTTAATTTAGAATTGTCATGATTTTTAAACAAAGGCAGATAATTAATGAGTGAGTTTTTAGAAATTTTAACTCATGGACGACGTTTACAAGGTGCCGTAAAGGATTTATCGGTAGAAGAGTTAACGAGTGTTCAGGAAAAGCTGAATAACATTATCGAAAAAAGAAAAGAGCAGGAAGCTGAATTAATTAAAGCTCAGCAGGAAAAACTGGCCAAGCTTGAAGAAATAAAAAAACAAATGGCGGAAGCCGGTATTGATTTTACCGATTTACAGGAAGTAGCAGAAGCTAAACCAAAACGTAAATCCGGTAAAAAACGTCCGGTTAAATATAAAATTACAGTAGATGGTGAAACTGTCGCCTGGACCGGCGTAGGCAGAATGCCGGTAGTATTTAAAGATGCCCTTGCAAAAGGTCAGTCTTTAGAAGATTTCGCAATTTAATCTTTATAGCGGGGACCTTCCCCGCTTTTTTATTTACATGTCTACATCAATTAATTTCGAGCAGTATTACTGCAAAAAGCAAAATGCCCCCAGGGTTATTTTGATACATGGTTTGTTTGGTAATCTGGATAATTTAGCAGCACTCAGACGCCACCTTACAGACGCCTTTAACGTTATTGCTATCGACTTACCGAACCACGGAGAATCGCCTTGGGTAGACACCTTTACCCTGGAGGATTGCGTTAGCGCGTTGATCAAAGTATTGGATGAGCAGCACATTGATAAGTGCCATGTTGTGGGTCATTCGTTAGGCGGTAAAGTAGGTATGCTCACCGCACTCACCCATCCTAACCGGGTGGATAAACTAATACCCATGGATATTGCACCGGTAACCTACCCGCCTCGTCACCAATCGGTATTCGCCGGGCTCAATAAGGTTGATCTCACTACCCTAAGCGGACGTAAAGACGCAGACAGCATGATGCAATCTGAGATTAAAATCCCCGGGGTCAGACAGTTTTTGTTAAAGAGCCTCTATCAGGATGATGATGGCCAGTGGCAATGGCGATTTAACGTAGCAGGTCTGGAAAAAGACTACGCCAACGTAGGCGGTTTCTCTGCTCCGGACAACGCACGTTATGAAGGCAATGTGACATTTATAAAAGGTGGCGATTCAGACTACATTACCCGGCAACATCAGGCAGTTATCGGTAAGTACTTCCCAAACGCTAAAGCCAAGATTGTTGAAGGTGTTGGTCACTGGTTACATGCCGAGAAACCGCAGGTGGTTAATGGATTAGTTGAACGCGCCTTGTCAGAGTGATTTGTTTTTTTGCAAATGATAAACATTTGCATTTAGGGCGAATGATTATGGTATACTCCATGCCAACCTGATTGCACGGTGTTTTAGGCCAATTAGTGAATAATCCGTACCACGGCCATTCATTTGTTCTAACTCAAAAGTCAGTAACAATGCCTGCGATAGCAGCATTACTGTGGTATAGTTTGCGCGCGAAAAATACAGTAAAGGTTTTTTATGCTTGCGAAGTATTACGAACAAATAGAATCCATCATGCTCGACTTAGGGCTGGTGATATTGTTTGTTCTGATGATTTTTGCCGTCCATGATGTATTGAAAAAGAACGATGTTCCCATGATTGGCCGGGTTGTCGCCTATGGCGTTCTGGGTTTGGGAGCCATGGGATTTATTGCAAAAGGGATTATCCAGCTGTTCTGGCAGAGCAGCGGCGTATCCGGATAACCATTTTCAGAGTAAGTAGATAGAGGTTAGATATGGCAAGTGTTGGCCTGTTTTTTGGTAGCGACACTGGCAATACAGAACATGTTGCCAAGTTAATTCAAAAAGAATTGGGTAAAAACCTGATTGATGTACACGACATTGCAAAGAGTTCTAAAGAACAAATTGCAGAGTTCGATTTGTTAATTTTCGGTATTCCTACCTGGTATTACGGTGAAGCCCAGTGTGACTGGGACGATTTCTTCCCGGAACTTGAACAAATCGATTTTACCGACAAACTGGTGGCGATTTTCGGTTGTGGCGATCAGGAAGACTACGCAGAGTATTTTCTTGATGCCATGGGTATGGTGCGCGACATCGTTGAAGCCCGCGGTGCTATTCTGGTGGGCCAGTGGTCTACCGACGGTTATGATTTTGAGGCGTCTAAAGGCATGGCCGATGACACCCACTTTGTTGGCCTGGGTATCGACGAAGACCGACAGCCAGAACTCACCGACGAGCGTGTTCGCGCCTGGTGTCAGCAGTTAAACGAAGAGCTTTGCCTGGCCGAACTGGCTTAGGCCCGGCTCTCGATCAAAAAAACGCAGGTTCAACCCTGCGTTTTTTTGTGCCTGTAAGAGGTTTAACCGCGGCTTACCCTCACTCCTACCGAAGCAATAATATCACTGCCGGAACATTCGGTTTTACTAGCCAGTTTTTCCAGTCGACATTGCCCTGAACCATCTTCAAGACAAAACTCAAAACGGGTTTGGGTTTTCACCGGTTTATCTAGAATTCCAGCCGGCAGTGCCGACCACTTCCACTTTGCGACCACCTGTTCAGCTTCCTTTGCAAAGTACCGGCTGCTCGATTCCGCTACACGTATGCTGGTTACAGTGTTATCCGGCTTTATCACGTACTCAACAGTTGCGCAGCCGGTATTTGCCGCCATGACTTCTTTTTTTGGATAGCGGGCAGGAAAACGCTCGAGCGCCTGCCACTGAGGCCTTGTCAGAACATTAGCAGTAAGTGGCAATTGAGCATAGTCATTTTTGGCGGCGGTTGCAACGGGTTCAGTGGCGCCGCAAGCTACCATAAAGCCTGCGGTAAACACCGTTAAAATCGCGTACTTCATTGTTCTTCCTTGAAAATGTTTGCTTAAGTTAAACTAA
>JAYZXK010000071.1:0-3806 GCA_036141415.1 Pseudomonadota bacterium | reverse complement strand
CGGCAAACACGGTTGGACCAGAACCTGAAATCCCAAACGCCAGCGCACCGTTGGCCATGCTGTAATCCCGGGCTTCATCAAACACCGGCAGCAGCGACTTACGGTAGGGCTCAGCAATCACATCCTGCATCACGCTGGCCGCCATGGCATAGTCATCGTTATACAGAGCATGCACAAAGATCCCCAGCTGACGTCCAAAGGTGAGCGTGTCTTTAAGCGGCACCGCATTGGGCAGGATGTTTCTTGCTGCTGAAGTCGATACGCTGATACCCGAATAGCACACCACCCAATACCAGCTCTTCACTACCGGCAGCGAAACAGTAACGTTATCTTCCTGCCCGGTCATCAGCGTCATACCGCCCAGATAACAAGGTGCAACATTATCGTAGTGGATACTGCCGCTGATTTGTCCTTCCAGTTCACCCATCATTTTCAGTAAGGTGGTTTTATCGAAAGGGCGTTCAAAGTGTTCATTCAGACCATGAAACGCCGCCACAATGGAACTGGCGCTGGAGCCCAGACCACTGCCAATGGGCAGTGATTTAAGCAAAGTAATATGTACCGGTGTGGTGGCCAGGTTTCTGGCCTGCATGGCTTTCACAAAAAAGTGATAGCAGTCGGTAACGATATTCTCATCGGCCTTGGCCGGCAGTTTGTGCGCAAACACACCGGCAACGGTGAGTCCGTACTCGTCTGCATCACTGATAATGACTTCGTCACCCAGTAAGCTACCGTCCAATGGTTGTAAGGCTGCGCCAAGTACATCAAAGCCAAGGCTGATATTGCCTATTGATGCGGGTGCGTAAGCTCTGGTTGTTTTCATTTTTACTAATCTCTAAAACCGGTTAATACGCGTTTTGTTTCCATGGCATGGTACGCAGAATATCAGCAAATACACCTGCAGCGGTAACCGTAGCACCAGCGCCGTAACCGCGGATAACATAAGGAATAGGCGTATAATAATCACTATGGATTGCCAGCGCATTTTCACCATCTTTCACTGCCGCCAGTGGATGTGAGGCCGGTACCGCCTGAATGGTGACTTTACATTTATCACCTTCAATTGAGCCAATATAACGTAATACTTTACCTTCCGCAGCGGCACTTTCAACCCGCTTGGCAAAGTCAGCATCAAGTCCGGGTAACTGTTCCATAAAGCTCGGCACGTCACAGTCTTCGGCAAACCCTTCCGGCAGCACGGATTCAATCTCAATGTCGCTGAGTTCCAGTTCTAAATCGGCTTCACGGGCCATAATTAACAGTTTACGGGCGACGTCCATACCGCTTAAGTCGTCGCGGGGGTCGGGCTCGGTAAAGCCGTTTTCTTTAGCAATGGCGGTTGCCTGAGATAAGGTTAAGCCTTCTTCCAGCTTACCAAAAACGTAGGATAAACTGCCCGACAGAATACCTTCAAAGCGGTGCAGTACGTCACCGGCAATAAACAGTTTCTGCAAGTTATCGATTACCGGCAAACCAGCACCAACCGTGGTTTCATACAGATACTGGCGGTTGGTATTTAACGCGGTTTTGCGCAGTTTTTTATAATAGGCCAGGCTGTCGGTATTAGCCTTTTTATTTGGCGTAACCACATGGAAGCCGTTTTCCATCATGTCAACATACTGACTGGCAATAGCAGCATTACTGGTACAATCCACAATCACCGGATTCACCAGCGCATTGCTGTTTACAAAGTCATGCAAACGCTCTACTGAGAACGCATCGGTAGATTCGTTTAACTGTGCTTTCCAGTCAGCGTGAACATCTACGCCCTGGCTGCTCAGCAGCAGCTTACGGCTGTTGGCGATGCCGTATACACGAAGCTGAATATTACGTGCCAGTAAGGTGGGTTGCTGTTTGGCAATCTGCCCCAGTAACTCGGCGCCTACTACCCCGCAGCCCACCAGGAATACGTCAATAGTATGCAGGTCCGAGAAGAAGTTCTGGTGAATAACTCTAACGGCCTTTTTGGCTCGTTTAGCTTCGATGACCGTTGAAATAGAGCGCTCAGAAGACCCCTGGGCTATGGCGATATTGTTCACCCGTGCCTGGGACAGTGCATTAAAGAAGCGTGCTGCCAGACCTTTGGTGTGGCGCATGCCATCCCCTACCAGGGTAACAATAGCCAATTCGTGGCGCACTTCAATGGGATCAAGTAGCTGGTTTTGCAGTTCCAGGGCAAAGGCATCTTCCAATAAATTTTGTGCACGCAGCGCATCTTTACTGGAAATACAGAAGCTGATGGAATACTCAGAGCTCGACTGGGTGATAAGACTAATAGAGATATGCGCGTTAGACATTACCTCAAACACCCGGCTTGCCATGCCAACCATGCCCTTCATACCCGGGCCGGCCACATTAAACATGGAGATATTATCAAGCTGAGAAATCCCTTTTACGCTGGTCCAGGTAGTGCTCGCTTCATTGCTGATAAGCGTACCCGGTGCGCTCGGGTTTAAGGTGTTTTTGATTAAGCAGGGAATATGATGCTGGGCGATGGGGCCGATAGTTTTAGGATGCAGCACCTTGGCACCGAAGTAAGACAGCTCCATGGCTTCCTGATAAGTCAGCTTATCAAGTAATACCGCGCCCTCAACCTGATTTGGATCGGCATTGTAAACCCCATCCACATCGGTCCAGATTTCACAACACTCGGCATCAATACAAGCGGCCAGTACAGCGGCTGAATAATCAGAGCCATTACGACCCAGGGTCACTTTTTCGCCTTTTTCATTAGCTGCTACAAAACCCGGCATGATAATCAGCTGGCTGCCATCGGTATTCACTTCACTGAAATTGGCTTTACTCAGCGCCACATCGGCAATGCTGTCGAGGTAATCGCCCTCGGCTAACACGTATTCAACCGGGTCGAGAACCTGGTTACTGATCCCTTTAGCCGATAAGATCCCACTGAACAGGTTAACACTGATGTACTCACCCAGGCTCATAATGCTGGCGGTCACGGCATCCGGAGAGCGTCCTAACAACGCGATGCCTTGTAGTTGCTTTTTCAGACCGGCTAACTGAGTAGTGATAAAATCGTTGATGGTAGCAACATCAAAACCAGCAACCTGTTCGCTGAGTTCAGCGGCGATACCCAGCACTTTGTCATTTAATTCGCCAAACAGAACCTCGTAGTCTTCGCCTCCCGCAGCTTGCTCGCAAAGCGCACCAAGAGCGTTAGTGACGCCTTTCGGGGCCGACAATACTACCGCCGCTCCATTGGCCTGGTGGATCGTCATGCTAATCTCGGTCACTCGCAAATAACGTTGCGCATCGGCCAGAGATGAACCACCAAACTTTAAGACTTTCATTGAATGCTCCTTGACTGCATCGTGTTGTGGGCATTGCCCATTTTCTTTACCGCAAAAAAAAACCCGCTCTTGTGAGGGCGGGCTTTCGTTGTCTGTTTGCTTACGCGCACTAGCCAGCGACCGCCCTCGAAGAGGTGGTAATAATCATGCCGGTGGTGCTCATAATCGTCTTCATGTGATCAATTTGCCGTATAGACGTCTATATGTCAACAGCCATTTGCACAATTTTAGACCGTTCCCTGACCTTTTTGCGGCGGGAATCTTTATTTTGGGCGCGCATAATATCACGAGAGTACTGCTTCCTGCTATACCCTGAACGCGTCTATTGTTGCCAGGCTTAATACCAGATGAATGGCAAATAACGGACATTAACCATAAAAAAGCCGCTTACATCAGTAAACGGCTTCAGAGCAACTATCAGGCAACGCTCGATCAGTTACTGAACAACACCATCAGCACGGCAAATACAAACCCAACACCGGCTATTTTAAGTCC
>JAYZXK010000070.1:0-17059 GCA_036141415.1 Pseudomonadota bacterium | reverse complement strand
AGGGGCATTCACAGTTAACATGTTAACCCGGTTTAATACGACGCCGGCAACCCAGGAGTAATATTTGTTTTTCAGTTAGAAAAAAGCCGCTCTGGTGAGCGGCTTGTTATTTTCTTACTCTATTTGGCTAGTCCAGCCTGTTCCCGCGCCATTGCCCGGTAGGCAATATCATTGCGGAAGTAAACATCTTTCCAGTCAATGGCTTTGACCAGCTGATAAGCTTGTTGTTGAGCTTCGGTAACACTGTTACCCAGCGCCGTGGCACAAAGCACGCGACCACCGCTGGTGACGACCGCGCCGTCTTTCAGCGCAGTGCCTGCGTGAAATACTTTACCGTCCAGCTTCGCAGCGTCGTCTAAGCCTGAGATCGCATCGCCTTTGGCATAATCGGCAGGATAGCCACCGGCAGCCAGCACTACACCAACGGCAGCGCGGGAGTCGAAGTCGATCTCAATACCTTCCAGCTCGCCATCACAGGCCTTCAGGCACAGTGCCACCAGGTCTGACTGTAAACGTAGCATGATAGGCTGGGTTTCCGGATCGCCGAAACGGCAGTTATATTCAATAACCTTAGGCGTGCCGTCGGCCATAATCATCAGGCCGGCATACAAAAAGCCGGTGTACGGATACCCTTCTTCTGCCATGCCATTAACGGTGGGATAAATCACTTCGTCCATGATTCGCTGGTGGATGTCTGGCGTTACAACCGGTGCCGGTGAGTAAGCGCCCATACCGCCAGTGTTAGGGCCGGTATCACCGTCACCCATACGCTTGTGATCCTGGCTGGTGGCAAACGCCGAAACGTTTTTGCCATCGACCATGACAATGAAAGACGCTTCTTCACCGTCGAGGAATTCCTCAATAACCACACGGCTACCGGCTTCACCAAAGGCGTTACCAGCCAACATGTCTTTAATGGCGTCTTCGGCTTCTTCCAGGGTCATGGCAACAATAACACCTTTACCCGCAGCAAGGCCGTCGGCCTTCACTACGATAGGCGCGCCTTTTTCACGAACGTAAGCCAGCGCTGGCTCAATCTCGGTGAAATTCTGGTAATCGGCGGTTGGGATCTTGTGGCGGGCCAGGAAATCCTTGGTAAAGGCTTTAGAGCCTTCCAGCTGTGCAGCGCCTTTGCTTGGCCCGAAGATTTTAAGACCTTCAGCCTCAAACGCATCTACCACACCTATTACCAATGGCGCTTCCGGACCAACTATGGTGAGTCCGATAGCGTTTTCTTTGGCAAATGCCACCAATGCTTCTACGTCAGTCGCTGAAATATCAACATTAGTTAAGCCCGCTTCGGTGGCTGTACCGGCATTACCCGGTGCAACAAAAACGTCGGTTACGCCAATGGATTGTGACGCTTTCCAGGCCAGCGCGTGTTCGCGGCCACCACCGCCAATTACAAGTACCTTCATTAAGAGTGTTCCGTAAAGTTATTCAGGTTTCATAAATTTTAGGGTCATTCGGTCACTTTCACCAATGGCCAGATAGTGAGCGCGTTTTTCGTCGCCCAGGCGCAGGCTTGGTGGCAGTGTCCAGACACCCCGTGGATGATCTGCAGTATCCATTGCGTTTGCGTTAATCTCGCTGCTTGCTACCAGTTTAAAGCCGGCTTTTTCTGCCATCTCAATCACGTAGGATTGTTTCATGTAGCCGGAAGATTCCATCTTAGCGTCGGCATCAGACTCCGGTAAACGGTGATCAACAACACCCAGAATACCGCCTGGTTTCAGCGCTTTAAAAAAGGTTTTCATGGCATTTGCCACGCCGTCCTTTTTATCGGCCATATACCAGTTATGCACATTGCGGAATGTCAGTACGCGATCGGCACTGCCAGCTTTGGCAACATCGAGTTGTTCAAGCGGATCAAAAGCGGTTAGCTCTACGGCATTAAACGGCCCATCGCTGGCCATTTTCTCTTTAAAGTTGGCTAACAGGCGGTTGTAGTAACTGGGTGAGTCTGCTTTCACATTAAAGTGCGCGGCAACCAGTTTACCGTCTTCTTCCAATAAAGGCGCGAGGATGTTTGAGTACCAGCCACCGCCTGGCAGAATTTCCACCACGGTCATGTCAGGCTGAACATCAAAAAAGCGCAGGGTTTGCTGAGGGTGACGGTATTCGTCACGCAAACGCTCCTGGCTTGAACGTGTATCGCTGGCTACTGCATCAGCAATGGCATCGGCATTGGCTGTAAAAGCCGGTGTCACCAGTAAGCTGGCAAGTAAAAGAACCGCAGATTTACGCATTTGGTATTTCCCTTCTGTCATTAACAACGTGTTGTTTATACTGCATTACTCATCAGATCGTTTAATGAGCAATGACTATTGCGCTAGCCTAACACAAAATTTTTACATTCGTGATGTCAGGCCAACGCAAAAACACGTTACACAGCGTATGCTGAATTAGTGACGGAAGTGACGCATGCCGGTAAACACCATGGCAATGCCGTGCTCGTCTGCCGCGGCGATAACTTCATCGTCACGCATAGAGCCACCCGGTTGGATTACCGCTTTAATGCCAGCTGCTGCGGCGGCATCGATGCCGTCGCGGAACGGGAAGAACGCGTCAGAGGCCATGACTGAGCCAGCCACTTCCAGATCTTCATCGGCCGCTTTAATGCCGGCAATCTTGGCTGAATACACACGGCTCATCTGGCCAGCGCCCACACCAATGGTCATGCTGTCTTTGCAGTAGACAATGGCGTTAGATTTAACGTACTTGGCCACTTTCCAGCAGAACATCAGGTCACGCAGTTGTGCTTCGGTGGGTTGTACTTTAGACACCACTTTCAGGTCTTCCATATCAACCATGCCAAAGTCACGCTCCTGGATCAGCAGGCCGCCATTAACCCGTTTAAAGTCGTAACCTTCAGTTAACTGGCCAGCCCAGTCACCGCACACCAGCAGGCGTACGTTTTTCTTGGTGGCTACAATGTCAGTCGCGGCTTGCGATACCGATGGCGCGATGATCACTTCAACAAACTGACGGTCGATAATGGCTTGTGCGGTGGTAGCATCCAGCTCGCGGTTAAACGCGATAATGCCGCCAAAGGCAGATGTTGGGTCGGTTTTAAAAGCGCGGTCGTAGGCTTCCAGAATATTTTCACCCAGTGCCACACCACAAGGGTTTGCGTGCTTAACGATAACGCAGGCGGGTTCGTCGAACTCTTTCACACATTCTAAAGCGGCGTCGGTATCGGCGATGTTGTTGAACGACAGCTCTTTACCATTTAATTGCGTAGCGGTAGCAACTGAGGCTTCCTGAATGTTGTTTTCAACATAGAAGGCGGCAGACTGGTGGCTGTTTTCGCCATAGCGCAGATCCTGCTTTTTGCTGACCTGAATATTGTAAGTCCGCGGGAATTCGCTGTGCTCGTGCTCGCAGTCGTCAGCACAGTCGGTAGAAACCAGACGTGCGCCGAAGTAGTTAGCAATCATGCCGTCGTATTCGGCCGTGTGCTCGAATGCCTTGATAGCTAAATCGAAGCGGGTGTTGTAGGTCAGAGACCCTTCGTTGCCCTGCATTTCGCTGAGTACGCGTGGGTAATCAGCCGCATTCACCACGATAGTGACATCTTTGTGGTTTTTCGCTGCAGCACGCACCATAGTTGGTCCGCCGATATCGATATTCTCGATAGCGTCTTCTAGGGTGCAGTCTTCTTTTGCCACAGTGGCCGCAAACGGATACAGGTTAACCGCCACTAAATCGATGGGGCCAATGTTATTTTCTGCCATCACCGTTTCGTCGGTACCACGACGGGCTAAGATGCCACCATGAATTTTAGGGTGTAAGGTTTTCACCCGGCCGTCCATAATCTCTGGGTGTCCTGTGTAATTTGACACTTCAATAACGGGCAGCCCCTTGTCAGCGAGTAGCTTGGCGGTGCCACCAGTCGACAGCAGCTCAACGCCTGCTTCGTGTAGTGCAGTCGCGAACTCAACAATGCCGGTTTTGTCTGAAACGCTTAACAGGGCTCGTTTGATAGGTTTTGGTGTTTCCATAGTGGTATTTTGCTTCGATGAGGTTAATAACAATGGTGTGGGTGTCCGGAGTGTCTCTATTTTATCCGCTGTTGCCTCCGGAACCAGACAAGGCGGTTAAAACAAAAAGAGCACCGAAAGGTGCTCTTATGTGGGCCAGGCCCGCAGGGCTTAGTTCATGCCATACTGCTTTAATTTTTTGCGCAGTGTGCCACGGTTGATGCCCATCATGATCGCTGCGCGGGTTTGGTTGCCGCGAGTGAAAGTCATAACTTCTTCCAGTAAAGGCGCTTCAACTTCGGCCAGTACCATTTCGTACAGGTTATCGATGTTGGTGTTGTCCAGTTGTTTCAGGTACTTGTTGACTGCTTGCTTAACAGAGTCACGCAGTGGTTTTTGTGCCTGAGTTTGTGACGGAGTAGTTACAGTAGTTGTAAAAGGAGAAGTTACATTTTGATCGAACATAATACTTTCTTGCTCTTTTGTTAATCAGTCTTAAGCTGCCGGAGAGATCTGTCGGGCCTCACCATCAGGCAGCACGTTGTTAAAGTAGTGGTCAATGGCCTGCAGTTGCTCTTCGGCAGACTCCAGCGCATTAAACACTTTACGGAACTGACGATCCTTATCATGCTCCATCAAATACCAACCCACATGTTTGCGGGCAATACGAACACCGTTTTGTAAGCCATAAAAGGCATGAACGGCTGTTACGTGTTCTTTAAGTACCGAATGTTGTTCCATTAATGATGGTGGGGCCAGCCGTTCGCCGGTATTCAGATAGTGGGACACTTCTCTGAATATCCACGGATTTCCCTGGGCACCGCGGCCAATCATTAATGCATCAGCTTCAGTATACTCAAGCACTTCCCTGGCTTTTTCTGGTGAGGTTATATCACCATTGGCAACTACCGGAATCGACACCGCCTGCTTAATACTGCGGATAGTGTCGTACTCGGCAAAACCTTTGTACATACAGGCACGGGTTCGACCATGAACGGCCAGTGACTGGATGCCATTTTCCTGTGCAATGCGGGCAATCTCCACCCCATTGCGGTTGTCCGTGTCCCACCCTGTACGGATCTTCAGGGTGACGGGAACTGACACAGCGTCTACTACCGACCGAACAATGGATTCCACTAAATCCGGATATTGCAGTAGTGCTGAACCTGCCAGCTTTTTATTTACTTTCTTGGCAGGGCAACCCATATTGATATCAATAATCTGGGCGCCGTTGGCAACATTAAATTTTGCTGCTTCTGCCATTAAGTCGGGGTCGGCTCCGGCAATTTGCACAGAACGAATTCCTGACTCCCCGCTGTGATCCATGCGTTGCATGGATTTCGCTGTATTCCATACCCTTGGATTACTGCTCAGCATTTCCGACACAACCAAGCCTGCTCCCAGACGACGACAGAGCTGTCTGAAGGGCCTGTCTGTTACACCTGCCATAGGTGCTAACATTAGGTTGTTATCAAGTGTGTAAGTTCCAATTCGCATAAAAAACAACCTAACTTTGCGTAGAAAATAACCACCTGTCTGAAACGGGGCGCTAAGTGTACGCGTTTTCTGCAATCTTGAAAAGGCTAAAAATTACACAAAATTTGCGTGTTCACTATTGACAAAGAGATTTCGTTTTTATGTCAAAGTAGTGACATTGACATTTAAGACAGGTCAACCAGTATCGTCGATAATTAACCGTGCCGACGGCCCGAAACTCGTGCCCATTCCTGATCGATTGCGCTGGTATCGAGGGTTATATCCCGGGCATAAGCCTGCTCGATTCGTTCAACCTGCTCGGCGAGAATACCGGAAAGCACCAGCAAGCCATCCGCTTTACAATAGCCGGTAATCACATCCTGCAGTTCCAGTAATGGCCCAGACAAAATATTTGCCATCACGATGTCGGCTTGCAGTGTGGGTTGGTCTGCTGGCAAAAACACCTTTAAACGGTCGGCTACCTGGTTGCGCTGGGCATTGTCCATGGATGCCTGCAAAGCCTGCGGATCGATGTCGATACCAATGACTTCTTTAGCGCCTAGCTTTAAGGCTGCAATAGCCAGGATTCCCGAGCCACAACCAAAGTCGACCACAGTTTTACCGGCTACTTCTATGCCGTCCAGCCAGCGTAAACACAGGGCGGTGGTGGGATGCGTGCCGGTACCAAATGCCAGACCCGGGTCGAGCATTACATTTACTGCATCGGGCTCCGGCACATCGCGCCAGCTCGGGCATATCCACAAGCGCTCGCCAAACTTCATCGGATGGAAGTTATCCATCCACTCCCGCTCCCAGTCTTTGTCTTCCAGCGGTTCCAGGCGGTATTTAAAATCCTTTCCAAGCACTCTGGCTTTTTCCAGACGTTTAATGATGGCGGGCATGTCGTCTGCGGCATCAAATAATCCGACTACCTGGGTATCCGGCCATAACATCACTTCACCTGGCTTGGGTTCGTACATCGGGGTGTCTTTAGCATCCACAAAGGTAACAGCCTGAGCGCCATTGGCACTCATCATGCCGCCTACTTGTTCAGCTAACTCGGCAGATGTATCGATTCGTAATTGTAACCAGGGCATGGGATCCTCAGCGGTAGTGCAGAAAAACGCAATTTTAACAGGGATGGCAATAATTGGTATCGGCGATTGCACAGCATAGCGATCGTTGCGCATTTCATTTATGGTAAATAAAAACGTCGTATTAATAATAACAAAGCGGAACAGTCCGCCCGGAGAGAAAATATGAAACAAAGACTGCTTAGCGTTCTGCTCGTCTGTTTCGTTGTATCCTGTGCCACGCAAACCCAGCCCGTGGTCGACAATAAATGGCTGGATGCACCGGTGGCTCAGCAGGTAGCAGCGATGAAGCGCGGTGAGTTAACTGCCGAAGCGCTGGTGGCTGGCTATCTGGCTCGCATAGAATCCATCGATAAAAGCGGCCCGACGATAAACAGTATTTTACTGGTAAACCCGAACGCGCTGGCAGAAGCCAGAGCAAAAGATGCAGCGCTCGCCAGCGGTGAGGCAACAGGCCCGCTGCACGGTATCCCGGTATTACTTAAAGACAATATTGAAACCCGGGATATGCCCACCACAGCAGGTTCACTGGCCTTACTTAATAATGATACCCGGCGTGATTCGCCGTTGGTGGCCAGTTTGCGTGATGCCGGGGCGATTATTCTGGGCAAAACCAACTTATCGGAATGGGCTAACTTTCGTTCGGAAGGGTCTATCAGCGGCTGGAGTGCAGTAGGCGGTCTGACTCGCAATCCTCACGTTCTTTCCCGCACAGCTTGTGGTTCTTCTTCAGGCTCCGGTGCGGCTGTAGCGGCAGGACTGGCATCCCTTGCAGTCGGTACCGAAACTAACGGCTCAATTATTTGCCCGTCTTCAATGAACGGTATTGTAGGGTTTAAACCCACGGTGGGCCTTATCCCACGTACGCATATTGTGCCCATTTCCGTGACCCAGGATACGGCCGGCCCCATGGCTCGCTCAGTAGCAGACGCCGCGCTGATGGCCTCAGTCATGGCCGGGCAGGATGAGCAGGACGATGCTACTAAGGCAGAAGCTCGACCAGAAGCCAGTGCGCTTGCTACGGTTAATGGTAATATTCAGGGGCTGAAGGTTGGCGTTATGCGTTATCGGCAGGGCAATAATCCGGCTATTATTGCGGCGGTTGACGAAGCTGTAGAAAAGCTAACTGCCCTGGGGGCACAGGTAGTGGAAATCGAGAACCTTGAACAGCCGGAGGATTTTTGGGCTAAATCTTATCTGGTCTTGCTTGCTGAATTTAAAACCACGCTGAATGACTATCTGTTGTCATCACCTGCTGATTTACCGGTGGCCAATCTGGACGAGCTGATTGGTTTTAATCGTACGTCAAAACGGGAAATGCAGTTATTTGACCAGTCAATCTTTGAGAAATCCGCCGCCACCGAAGGCATGGCTGGTGAAGACTACCAACAGGCACTGGCACTTGTGCGCAGCGCTACCCGCGAGCAGGGTATCGACAAGTTATTAAACGAATACGATGTGGATGTGCTGGTTGGGCCGTCTAACAATCCGGCTTTCTTAATCGACGCCGTATACGGCGATAATGCGCCGGAAGGTTATGTTGGAGTTGGCTATCTGGCAGCCATTGCCGGTTACCCGCATATTACCGTACCGCTAACGACGGTGAAGGAGTTACCGGTAGGATTAAGTGTGATTGGCGGTCAGTGGCAGGATGCACAGGTGCTTAACACTGGTCTGGCATTTGAACGAGCCAATCAGTTTATTGCGACACCGGCGTTTTTACCTAACCGGTTGCAGGCTGAATCGGTTAACGGCATTCAGTCTCCCTACCAGAAACCGGCTCAATAATGAAAAAGGCGACGTCACCTCGGGTAACGTCGCCTTCTTAAAAATTTTTGTTCTGCGTTTAGCCAGGCTTTTTCACCCACGCACTACACCAGCCGTTGGCATTGATTTGCTTGCCCGGGAAGATGGCACATGGACGCCATTCTGCGCCGGCATCACCCTGAATGTACATGCAGTTTGCACATTTTGAACCTTCAACGGTGGATTTGTGGGTGTATTTCAGGGCCTTCGCGGTAGCATCGTCTTCGCTCAGGTGTTCCTGAGCATTCGCACGCAGGGTTACACCGCCTAATGTCATGCCAATTAGCGTGGTTCCGGAAAGTTTCAGAAAATCACGACGATTGACTGATTTCATAATATTACTCCAAAAAAGTTAACGAGAATGATTCTTTTTTACCTTGGTCCCAAAATGCAAAAACCTGCCGAAGCAGGTTTTTTGGAATCGCACATATTTATTAGTTTCTACTTATACAGGTTAAAAATGGATCTACCAACTGTAATTACCCATTCTATTGATCTGCATTAAAAAGCTGTAATGGTGTTGGCGGATTATCCGCTTTGGCATAAGCCATTTTGGCTATCGGGCTGGCCTGATGATAGGTATCCAGCCCGGTAATGGCAGCCAGGTCGAGCGAAGCTATCTCCACAGTGCCGTCCTCAGTGATAACACCTGGGTCAACCTGCACCAGCTCGATTCGGCCAATGACCAACTCGGTATTGTTAGCCTGAATCGGCAGGATATCTTCCAGTCTCAGGGCAATACGCAATGGACTCTCGGCTACAAACGGTGCAGCAAAATCCTTCTCCCAGAGCGGCGTAAAGCCTGCTTCGTCAAATTCGCTGATCCCCGGGGCGTAGCGAGCGGAGGTTTGATGGCCATTAGCATAGTGGCTAACCGGCAACGCATTGATAGTGAACAAACCCGTTTGTTTAATGTTGCCCAAGGTGTCGCGGGTGACCGTGTGCGGTCGCATAATCATGCCCATTAGCGGCGGGTTAGCACCAATATGAACCACCGAGCTGATGATTGCCAGGTTGGTTTGCTGCTGCTCGTTACAGGTACCAACCAGATTGGCGCTTTTGTAACCTGACAGGCTATTTATAAAATTAGCGCGGTAACGCTGCGCCATGGCATCAATGCCGGCTGCATCAATGGTTTCCATACTTATTCGTTCTCCATTTCAGCGCGGATATCAAGTTCGCCATTGCTATCGTATATGGATACCAGAATAGGCTGACAACAAATCTGGCAATCCACCACCTGGCTCTGGCCGATATCGTTAATTTCGTCAACTTCGATATCGTTGATGGTCATGCAGTAGGGGCACTCAAAGGTGCTGGCCTTGGTTAAACTCATAGTGCTTTGCCTTGGTCGTTGTTCTTTCTTGTTAGGCTATACGTATAACCGGCAAAGCTGGATTGAACGGGAGAGCAGATAGTTGGCCAAGCGGATAAACAATGGGCGCTGTTGTTGTTGCGGGCGACTCCACTGGCTGACCTTTCATCATTTGATTCCGCGTAAAATGCATCGGCGCAACTACTTTAAAAAGCGCTACAGCAAAACTGAGCTGGCACAAGGCATTATGGTGTGTCGCCAGTGCCATAATGGTATTCATCGCTTTTATGACGAAATGACCCTGGGTAAAACCTTTTCAACGCTGGAGAGTCTTAAAGCCGATCGCCGGTTAAGGGAGTATTTTGCCTGGGTGGCGCGGCAAAAAATTAAACCTGGCGGATTGGTATGAGGTAGTAATTCCTATTAAATGCTGTATATTTATACATGTTATAGGTTCAGGATCTGCAATGCGAAAAACTCTCCCAGAACGGTACTATCTCGATCATTTTTATGAATTTTTGCAATTCTTCGAGGGGGCTAACCGACCATTAGTTGATACCAAAACCGCGGCTTTTATTGAGGCTTTTCATGCTCTGGATAAAGACGATCAGTGTTTGATAGTGCGTGCCGCTAACCGCAAGTATCCGGTAGTGGTTAGCAAAACTTTTGACTACGCAGAAATTAACGAGCCATTAGAGCGGTTAACCCGGTTGCGTGAGGCGGGCTGGTTTACCAGTATCAGCCAGGGCGACAGTTATTCGCTGGGCCAGGCGATGACAAAATCCGATCTACTGATGCTACTCAAAGACAATGGCTGTCAGGCAAGTTCAACCTTAGCTAAACAGGCGTTAATTGATGAACTGGCAGGTGTCATGGCCCGTCAGCCGCTGGCGGTAATGGATGAGCTTAATGAGCAGTATTTGCTGCGCGCTTATGATGCGCCGCTCAGTTATTTATTGTTTTTGTACTTTGGTCATACCCGGGGCCGCCTCAATCAATTTTCCATGCGTGACCTTGGCGTCATGCGTACGCGGCAGGATGTCAGCCAACAGCTGGCAAGATTTGAAGGGCAGGATGCTGCGCGTGCTGCATTTTATTACGCGCGTCAGTTAACCGCTTTTAAGCAACTGAACGAAGAAGAAAAAGCGCATTTTAGTCTGGATACTGACGTAACCGTGCATTGCCCAATTGGCCAGGATTACCGCGATCGGGTGTTATTCCAGATAGGAAGTTACTGGCTGGCTAAAGACGCCCCCAAAGCCCTGGCGTATTTGCAGCAGGCCGGCAGCGACCAGGCTCAGGAAAAGTGGTTGCGCGAGAGTTATAAACTTGGTCACAAAGACGCGGTACAACAAGCGCTCGAAGCCATTATTGACGACCCTGCTTCTGATACGTTACTTGCCTTCGCGGAAGACTTTTATGCGCGTAAGTTTGATCGTAAAAGAACCTCTACCCTCACTGATATGCTGCGTGATGCTACCCATGTAGTGCAACTGGATGACATCCATAACCAATCGGTAGAACAGGGGGTTATCAGCTACTACCGTCGTCAGGGACTAGCCGCTTACCGAGCTGAAAATCAGCCCTGGCGGATGCTGTTCGGGTTATTGTTCTGGGACTGGCTGTATGGTGAATGGGGGCTGGTGAGTGAGTTCGACCGGCGCCCGCAGGTCCTTCGCTACAATGATTTTTACGACCGCTTTGGCAGCGATATTGAACAACATCTCAATAAGTATTGCGCAAGTGACGATACGCTGCACCGTTATCTGCTTAAACAAGCCAGTGCTCACTATGGCAAAGTAAACAGTATTTTTATGTGGCGGCAGGGCTTACCCGAGAGTCTCAAAATACTGCTTGAGTACACGTGCATGGATAACCTGCGCCATTTTCTGGTGCTTATGTGTAAAGACTACGCCAGCCTGCGCGATGGCTTTCCGGATATTCTGGTAGTCGATAATAACTCCTTGCGGTTTGAGGAAATAAAAGCGCCGGGCGATCAGTTGCGACGCAATCAGCTGATCACCATACAACGTTTACGGCAATGCGGGTTTGAAGTGGGGATCACCCAGGTAAACTGGTATCACGACCCTATGCAACCTTATGTTGTGGTGGATATCGAAACAACGGGCGGACAATCTGCCTATCATCGGATAACCGAAGTGGGCATGGTCAAGCTGATTGGCGGTGAAGAAGTGGCCCGTTGGCAGAGTCTGATTAATCCGCAGCGCCATATTCCCTCAAGAATTACCCAGTTAACCGGTATCAGCGACGACATGGTGGCCGGGGCGCCGGTATTCGCCGAAGTAGCCGAAGACATCGAGGCTTTTACTAAAGACAGCGTGTTTGTTGCCCACAACGTAAATTTTGACTATGGCTTTATCAAACAAGAGTTTGCGCGTCTCGATCTGGACTTTAAACGGCCTAAATTCTGTACCTGTGCAAGAATGCGAAAAGCCTTTCCGGGGCTTAAGTCCTATGGGCTGGGAGCACTGTCTGCCCACTTCGATATTCACCTGGAAAACCACCACCGGGCGTTGGATGATGCGCAGGCTGCAGCTGAACTTTTACGTTTAATTCAAAGTAAAAACGATATAAACAATTAAATTAACGGGGAATAGATTAAAATAAATATACTAAAGTTTAACATAAGTTTTAGTAAAATTTTTGATCTATTTTTAAACAAAGCCCATACTATTAATTACACTTTCTAAGTGTGTATGCGTTCTTGCTGTTTAGCCCACTTTTTGTGGGCTTTTTTTATGCTCGTACCACTAATTCACCTCCTTCAATTCACTCTTTTATTTACCATGCTAAATTTTGGTCAAATTAACCAAAATGTGGTTTTAGCTTTTTGTTTAAAAAATGATATAACGCAGGGTTTTTATTTAAGTTATTGATAATAAGTGAAATAAAAAGTTGGCATCGTCGTTGCTCTACCTTAAGCAACTCTCTCCCGTAAATGGTAAAAAGGAAATAACGATGAAAACTTTCACTAAAATAGTAATGGTTGCAGGCTTAACTTTCGGTGCAATGGCTACAGCTCAGGCAAATTCTCAATTTGTTGCTGCAGACGATGCGATTACTTCTGAAATCTGTGTAGTAGCCGCAAAAGGTAACAAAATGAAGTTACACAAAGCGATTAAGGAAGCAGGCTTAACCCGCGGTTTCGTAGAAGACAATGTTACCTGTAACGAACTGCCAATTGTTGATTTTGTTGAGCAGTATGGTGATAACGTAGCGAAAATTAACCGTTACATCACCGCTGGTGATTACACTGGTACGCTGATCAGCCGCGCAAACTAATATGGTTTGTTGGCAAAAAAGCCCCTCGATAACTCGCGGGGCTTTTGCTTTTTACTCAGACAGGTTTATCTGACCTCACTGGCAGGCACGCCGCCAATCCCCCAGTTTGCCTTGGGAATTTCTGTGATGATCACTCTTACCCTTTCTTTTGGGGCATCGATAGAACGTGAGATCGCATCCGTCACTTCGCTTATCAGTTTTGCTCGCTGCTCTGCAGTGCGGCCTTCCAGGATTTCAAGATGGGCAATAGGCATAGTGCTCTCCTAAACAAACTTCGCTGAGACTGAACCCATATCCTGATAACGAACCGTGATGTTATCGCCTTTTTTAACGGCCACGGCTGCGGTGATACCGCCGGTCATGATAAACGTACCTGCAGGGATCTCTTCGCCGCGCTCGCCCAGCATATTCGCCAGCATGGCAACGCTTGAGGCCGGATGGCCAAGCACCGCTGCACCGGCGCCGAGTTCAACCACCTCGCCGTTAATTTCCATTACCACGCCAAGTGTTTTAAGATCCACATCCTCTACCTTTGCCATGCGACCACCGGTAATAAACCGGGTGGATGAGGCGTTATCGGCTACCACGCTGATAAGATCAAACTTAAAATTCTCGTAGCGCGAGTCAATCACCTCTACTGCCGGAATAATAAAGTCAGTGGCCGCCAGCACATCACCAATGTGACAACCGGGTCCTTTTAGTGGTGCTTTGGTCACAAAGGCCACTTCCGCCTCAATTTTTGGGTGAATAAGTTCTGAAGTATCAATGTCACCGCCATCGGGCACCGAGAAATAGTCGGCCAAAAAGCCATAAACCGGCGTTTCTACGCCCATCTGGGCCATCTTAGCCCAGGAGGTGAGGCCCATTTTCATACCAACCACTTTGTTACCGCGGGCTTCTTTGCGACGGCGAATTTCCCACTGAATATCGTAGGCGTCGTCGAAGGTCATGTCGGGAAAGTCGTTGGTGACCTTGGTGATGTCATGAACGTTTAATTCGGCATTTTCAATGTGCTCTGCCAGAGAAAGCATCTGATCTTTTGTTAATGTGCGAGTGCTCACTTAGCACCTCCTTCCTGTTGTGCCAGCAAATCCAGGGCAACGTCTACAATCATATCTTCCTGGCCACCCACCATGCGGCGGCGACCAAGCTCAACTAAAATATCCACGGTTTTGAGGCCGTATTTTTGCGCTGCCACTTCTGAGTGGCGCAAGAAACTCGAATACACGCCGGCATAACCGAGTGCCAGGGTTTCCCTGTCTACTCGTACCGGGCGGTCCTGCAAGGGGCGAACGATATCGTCGGCCGCATCCATCAGCGCGTATAGGTCGGTTCCGTGTTCCCAGCCCAGCTTGTCGGCGTTGGCAATAAACACTTCAAGGGGCGCGTTGCCCGCGCCTGCTCCCATGCCTGCCAGGCTGGCATCGATGCGGTCGCAGCCTTCTTCCACGGCTACAATAGAGTTGGCAACGCCTAAACTGAGATTGTGATGGGCGTGAATGCCAGTTTCGGTAGCCGGGTCCAGCACATCCTTAACTGCGCGGAAACGGTCGCGAATATCCTGCATGCCCATGGCACCGCCAGAATCCACCACATAAATGCAGGTTGCCCCGTAAGACTCCATCAGCTTCGCCTGCTCAGCCAAGCCACCGGGCGTTTGCATATGGCTCATCATCAAAAAGCCCACGGTATCCATACCCAGTTTGCGGGCATGTTCAATATGCTGTTTAGACACATCGGCTTCGGTGCAGTGAGTTGCCACCCGCACAATCCGTGCGCCAGCGGCATAAGCGTCGTCGAGATCCTCAATGGTGCCGATACCGGGCAGGAGTAACGTGGCAATCTGGGTATGGGTAAGGACATCGGCAGCCGCCTCAATCCAGGCCAGGTCGGTATGGGCGCCAAAACCATAGTTAAAGCTGGAACCTTGCAGCCCGTCGCCATGGGCGACTTCAATACTGTCTACCCTGGCCGCGTCCAGAGCACGGGCAATATCCTGCACGTTTTGAATGGAATACTGATGGCGAATGGCATGACTGCCGTCGCGTAAGGTCACATCAGAGATATACAGTTTTTTACCAGGATTAAAGCTCATATTATGCGCCTCCTGTGAGCATTGATTTGGCCATGCGTTCGGCTGTTGCCATGGCCGCTGAGGTCATAATGTCGAGATTACCGGCATAGGCTGGCAGGTAATGCGCCGCACCTTCCACTTCCAGAAATACGGAAGTCTTCAGACCGCTGAAATTACCCAGCCCCGGTATATGCAGTGGCGCGTTGGCAGGAATATCGTCAAATTGTACTTTTTGCTTTAGCCGGTAACCCGGCACATAGCTTTGTACCGCTTTAGCCATTTCTTCTACCGACGCGGCGACTTTGTCATTGTCGACCTGTTCAGAAAGCACATACACCGTATCGCGCATGATCATGGGCGGCTCGGCCGGATTAAGAATAATGATAGCTTTGCCCTTTTCGGCACCGCCCACTTGCTCAATAGCGCGGGCGGTGGTTTGGGTAAACTCATCAATATTCGCCCGGGTGCCGGGGCCGGCGGATTTGCTTGATACGCTGGCCACAATTTCGGCGTAATGCACTTTGGCAACCTGCTTCACCGCGGCCACTATAGGGATGGTGGCCTGGCCACCGCAGGTCACCATATTTACGTTGGGCTGCTCGATATGATCTTCGAGGTTTACCACTGGCACGCAATAAGGGCCAATGGCTGCCGGGGTGAGATCCACCAAACGAATACCTGGTTTGGCGGTTTTCAACTTTTTATCGTTGATAAGGTGAGCACCGGCAGAGGTGGCATCAAACACAATACCGATATCCTTAAACTCCGGCATATTGATCAGTCCATCGACACCTTCATGGGTAGTGGCAACACCTATCCGCTGCGCGCGGGCCAGACCGTCCGACTGTGGGTCTATACCTACCATCACGCTCATATTCAGATTGTTGGCGGTACGTAACACCTTAATCATTAAATCGGTACCGATATTACCGGAGCCGATAATTGCCACATTCAGTTTATTGCTCATAGCGGTTACTCCTGTCAGGTGAAATACACACTGGCTGAGCCAATGCCGCCAATTTCAACACGCATAAAATCTCCGGCCTTAACCGGTTCCAGCGGCACCAGTGAGCCCGATAAAATCACTTCACCTGCTTTTAGCCCAATGCCGAATTCGCCCAGCGTATTGGCCAGCCAGGTGACGCAATTTACCGGTGAGCCGAGCGCTGCGGCACCGGCACCGGTAGAAAGGATTTTGCCGTTCTTTTCAACCACCATTCCGCAAGTCACCAGATCGACCTTATGAGGAGAAACGGCTTTATCGCCGAGCACAAACAGGCCGCAGGAAGCGTTATCGGCAATGGTGTCCTGAATAGCGATTTGCCAGTTATCAATACGGGAGTCGACCACCTCAAAGCACGGGATCACGCACTCGGTTGCGGCCAGCACGTCGGCATTGGAGATGCCTGGCCCCATCAGGTCCTTTTTGAGAATAAACGCAATTTCCCCTTCTGCTTTGGGCGCGATAAGCCGTTCGCTGATGGGCATCACTTCCCCCTGGTTAAACACCATATCGTCGGTGAGATAACCAAAATCGGGCTGGTGAACATTGAGCATGCTTTGCACGGCTTTGCTGGTTACGCCGATCTTTTTGCCTATCACTTTCGCGCCGGCGTCGATACGCCGGTTCAGCATTTGCAGTGAAATGTGATAAGCATCTTCAATGCTGATATCACTTTCCCGGGCCGTCAGCGGTGCGACGGCCTGTTTGCTTTGCATGGCGTGGTAAAGTTCATCGCCATACTGTTTGATTAACTTTGCGTCCATAAATCAGGTTCCGGTTTGGGAGGCAATATTCGCCTCATTAAGAAAATTAGTGACCAGTTGCACAAAGCGGTCGGCCTGTTCAATCTGGGTCCAGTGACCGCATTTGTTGAACACGTGCAACTGGGCGTCAGGCAGCAGTTCCAGCAGAGTTTGTGAGGCGGCCAGAGGGATCACCTGGTCATCGCGACCATGCACCAGAAGCGTTGGGTGAGGCAGGCTGCCCAGCGCCCCTAAGGGGCTT
>JAYZXK010000069.1:0-4665 GCA_036141415.1 Pseudomonadota bacterium | reverse complement strand
CTGGCTTTGGCTTCCCGTTTAGCCGCGTCCAGCGCAGCCTGAAAATCAGCTTCGGTCATTACCTGGCGCATGCCTTTACCGCCACCACCGGCAGCGGCTTTAAGCATCACCGGGAAACCAATCCGGCGGGCCTCACTAAGTAAATACTCAGCACTTTGCTCATCGCCA
Organism: Pseudomonadota bacterium; assembly: GCA_036141415.1. Taxonomy (GTDB): domain Bacteria; phylum Pseudomonadota; class Gammaproteobacteria; order Enterobacterales; family Alteromonadaceae; genus Alteromonas. The sequence continues at coordinate 4,497 of JAYZXK010000069.1, read as the reverse complement.
TGGTAGCCGGGCACCAGCGGCACGCCAGCGTCTTCCATTATTTGCTTGGCCCGGGATTTAGAACCCATGGCTTCAATGGCACTGGCCGGCGGGCCAATAAAAATGATCCCTTCCTGTTCACAACGTTTGGCAAAGGTGGCATTTTCAGACAGAAACCCGTAGCCCGGATGAATAGCATCGGCGCCGCACTGTTTGGCTGCTGCAATGATTTTATCCTGCACCAGATAGCTCTGACTGGCCGGGGCAGGGCCAATCGCAACGGCTTCATCGGCCTGTTTAACATGCATGGCATGCTGGTCGGCTTCAGAATACACCGCTACAGAACGGATATGTTGCTGACGTGCTGTGGCAATAATCCGACAGGCAATCTCGCCACGGTTGGCAATCAGTACTTTATTGATGTTTTTGGTGACTGACATGACTTACTCCTTTGACCCTGCTGGTAACCAGTTTGGCGGGCGTTTTTGCAAAAAGGCGTTAAGGCCTTCCTGACCCTGCTCCGACACGCGGATCCGGGCAATCCAGTCGCTGGTGAGTGCGCGCATTGACTCATCAACAGGCTGGCCGGCCACGGTATTAACCAATAACTTTGACTGGCTGACTGCTGCAGGGCTATTGTGGCGCAGTGTATCGGTAAGTTGCTCGATGGTGGCATCGAGCTGGTCTTCACTCACCGCCTCGCTGATCAGGCCCAGACGACGGGCTCGGCGAGCGGTAAAGACTTCGGCGGTCATAAAGTAACGTTTAGCAATGCGCTTGCCCATGGCTTCGATAACGTAGGGGCTGATGGTGGCCGGGACCAGGCCTATTTTAGCTTCACTTAAGCAAAACTTGCTGAGCTTGCAGGCGATGGCGATATCGCAACAGGCAATTAAACCTACCGCGCCGGCGTAAGCCGCGCCCTGAACCCGGGCAATGGTTGGTTTGGGCAGGGTGTACAGGGTATGTAACATGGTAGCCAGGTTCATCGCGTCGGCGCGGTTTTGCGCTTCGGTATAGCCGGCCATTTTCTGCATCCAGTTTAAATCGGCACCGGCACTGAAGTTTTTACCGTTACTGGCCAATACTACTACTTTCACGGCAGGATCGTTACCGGCGCGCTCAAAACTGGCAGTTAACCCGGCGATCATATCTTCGTTGAAGGCATTGTGTTTATCGGCGCGGTTAAGCGTAATGCGTGCCACGCCTTGTTCGTTAACCTCATATAATACGTGTTCGGTCATCATTTTCCCCTACATTCTGAATACGCCAAACTGCGTATCCTCGATGGGTTTATTGAGACTGGCGCTTAATGCTAAACCCAGTACCTTGCGGGTATCCGCCGGATCGATCACGCCGTCGTCCCACAAACGGGCAGAGGCATAATACGGATGGCCTTGTTGCTCGTAGCTGTCGATAACCGGTTGTTTGACTGCTTTATCATCGGCTTCTGTCCAGCTTGTACCGGCACGTTCGGCCTGGTCTTTTTTCACCTGAGCCAGTACGCCTGCGGCCTGTTCGCCGCCCATTACGGAGATCCGCGCATTAGGCCACATAAACATAAACCGGGGATCGTAGGCGCGCCCGCACATGCCGTAGTTCCCGGCACCAAAACTACCACCAATCAGGACGGTGAGCTTGGGCACATTGGCGCAGGCCACGGCAGTTACCATTTTGGCACCGTGTTTGGCGATACCGGATGCTTCGTATTGTTTACCCACCATAAACCCGGTGATGTTCTGCAGGAATATCAGCGGGATCTTGCGCTGGCTGCATAGCTCTACAAAATGCGCACCTTTCTGGGCTGACTCGCCAAACAGGATGCCGTTGTTAGCCACAATGCCCACCGGCATGCCGTACAGATGTGCGAATCCGCACACTAAGGTGGTGCCGTAGCGGGCCTTAAACTCATCAAAGTCGGAGTCATCGACAATCCGCGCAATGACTTCTCTGACATCAAAAGGCTGGCGCAGATCCTGCGGCACGATGCCGTACAGTTCGGCAATAGGGTAACGCGGTGGTTTAACTGCCTGATTAGCGGTGGTCACCGGCTTCTGGCGATTTAACCGGGCTACCGCGTTGCGGGCAATATCCAGTGCGTGCAGATCGTTATTAGCCAGATGGTCGGCAACCCCTGATACCCGGGTATGCACATCGCCGCCGCCAAGTTCTTCGGCGCTGACTTCTTCGCCGGTTGCGGCTTTAACCAGTGGCGGACCAGCCAGAAAGATAGTGCCTTGTTCCTTAACAATAATGCTTTCATCGGCCATGGCTGGTACGTAAGCACCTCCGGCAGTACAAGAGCCCATAACGACCGCGATTTGTGGTATGTTCATTGACGACATCCGCGCCTGATTATAGAAAATGCGGCCGAAGTGTTCGCGATCCGGAAACACCTCATCCTGACGGGGCAGGTTAGCGCCACCACTGTCGACCAGATAAATGCAGGGCAGGTGATTCTGCTCGGCAATGGCCTGGGCGCGCAGATGTTTTTTCACTGTTAAGGGGTAGTAGCTGCCACCTTTGACAGTGGCATCGTTGGCCACCACCATACATTCACTACCGTGAATAAGACCAATCCCGGCCACTACGCCAGCACAAGGGACCTCTTCGCCGTACACGTTATGAGCGGCCAGCTGACCGATTTCAAGAAATGGCGAGTCGGCATCGAGCAGCGCGTTGATGCGCTCACGGGCCAGCAACTTGCCCTTGGCCTTATGCCGGGCCACGTATTTTTCGCCACCACCTTTTATGATGTTCGCGATGGTAGTTTGCAGATCATCCACCACTTTTTGCATGCCTTGCTGGTTTTGTTTATAGGCATCGCTTTGTGGATTAACCTGACTGGTGAGTACAGGCATAGTGCCTCCTCTGTGTCCTGTCGTTAAAAATGATTGTTGGTTCAGGCTGACTCTTTAAACAGCTCCCGACCAATCAGCATGCGGCGTATTTCTGAGGTCCCCGCACCAATTTCATACAGCTTGGCGTCGCGCAGCAGGCGGCCGGTAGGAAACTCATTGATATAACCGTTGCCGCCGAGTAGCTGAATGGCATCGAGGGCCATTTTGGTCGCCAGTTCGGCTGAGTAGAGAATCGCCCCGGCAGCATCTTTACGTGCCGTTTCGCCGCGATCACAGGCTTTTGCTACCGCATACACATAAGCGCGGGCGGCGTTCATCTGGGTATACATATCGGCCACTTTGCCCTGCACCAACTGAAACTCACCGATTGACTGGCCAAATTGTTTGCGATCGTGAATATACGGCACTACCACGTCCATACAGGCCTGCATAATGCCCAGCGGGCCGCCGGATAGCACCAGCCGCTCGTAATCGAGGCCACTCATGAGTACACGCACGCCGCCGCCTTCTTCACCGAGGATATTTTCTGCCGGCACTTCGCAGTCTTCAAATACCAGCTCACAGGTATTGGATGAGCGCATGCCGAGCTTGTCGAGCTTTTGCGCACGGCTAAAACCGGGGAAGTCACGTTCGACAATAAACGCAGTGATCCCTTTGGGCCCGGCGCTGACATCGGTTTTGGCGTAAATCACAAAGGTATGGGCATCCGGGCCATTGGTGATCCACATTTTATTGCCATTAAGGATGTATTTATCACCGCTCTTGCGGGCGTTGAGTTTCATGCTGACTACATCAGAACCTGCGTTGGGCTCACTCATCGCCAGTGCGCCAATATGCTCACCGCTGACCAGTTTAGGCAGGTATTTTTCGCGCTGGGCGTCATTGCCGTTTTTAAAGATCTGATTCACACACAGGTTAGAGTGAGCGCCGTAGCTCAGGGCAATACCGGCCGATGCCCGGCTGATTTCTTCCATGGCAACAGTATGTGCCAGATAGCCCATTGCTGAGCCGCCGTATTGTTCGCTGACGGTGACGCCAAGCAAACCCATGTCACCCAGTTTTGGCCACAATTGGTTGGGGAAGGCATTATCTTCGTCGGCCTGGCTGGCTAACGGGGCGATTTCATTGAGGGCAAACTGGCGAACATGTTCGCGCAGCATGTCGATGTCTTCACCGAGATCAAAATTTAATGTGGGGTAATGTGTCGTCATGGCTTAACTACCTCTTTTTTGTAAGTCGGCCAGTTCGTCGCGGCAACGCTTTTCAACTTCATCCAGCTCGTTCATGAGCATTTGAATATCGTCGAGTTGTTGGCGCAGGATGGCGCGTTTTTGTTCTGTCATCTTTAACATGGCTTCCAGTTGCAGCATGGAGTTGGCGTTGCTATCGTAGAGTTCAAACAGGTTCTTGATTTCAGCTAACGAGAAGCCCAACCTCTTACCACGCAGTATTAGCTTTAACCTGACCCGGTCTTTGTTACAGTAGATACGTGTTTGCCCGGTTCGTTCGGGACTTATTAAATCCTGTTCTTCATAAAAACGAATAGAACGGGGTGTAATATCAAATTCTTTAGCGAGTTCACCAATAGAGTAGGTTACTTCATTATTTTGATTGGTCATTGCCGGTATCCTTTTTGTCACCTACTGTCAGGCGTGAT
>JAYZXK010000068.1:0-7179 GCA_036141415.1 Pseudomonadota bacterium | reverse complement strand
AAACAGTCGTCCTCAGCGCTGCGCATTGCCATCATCCTGCTACTTGGCGTAATAGCCATTGGCGCCGTTTACTTATGGCCGGCTGGCACCGGGGATAATCTGCCACAAAGCGCGTCGGTGGGACCGATAAACCAGATTGTTCCTGAAGCGGTGGCCGCCCAGACCGCGGCACCTGAAGAGCCTGAACCGCAAACAACTGAGCCGCAAGAACCCAGACAGATTAAAGTCTCGCCGACTACCAGGCCGCAAAATACCATGGGTGTTATGGATGGGCCGGTCGATATTAACGCGCAACCTAAACGCACCGAATCCACAGCCGGAAGCTCCCAACCCAGTGCGCTGGAAAGAGTGGCTGCGCATTCAACCAGCAAGGCTGCTGACTCAGAGCCTTCTCCGGTTACTGCGCCTGAACCTGATGATGTGCCCGCTGAGCCGGTTATCAAGCCCAGTGCGGCTAATCCGGAAGACGCCCTGAAAGCGCAAATTCGCCAGGCCCTGAGTCAGAATGATACGCCAATGGCTGTTCAGCTGCTACGCACGCTGATCCGCCAGCAACCTGATAACGTGGCGGCCCGCAAACGACTGGCCGCTCTGTATTTTAGCGCGGGCCGCACTACCGACGCCCAGCAGTTATTGCAACAAACCGTGGCGGATATGCCTGCCGACAGCAGTGTCAGACTGATGTATGCGCGTTTGCTGGTGCAGCAAAACGAGACCAAGCTGGCGTATTACACGCTGCAAGACGTGAATGACTACGCTCAGCCTTCCATTGAACTATTGGGCTACCGTGCGTCACTGGCGCAAAAGCTCAGCCTGCTGGATGACGCGCTGCAAGATTACGCCCAATTGGTAATACTTGATAGTCAGACCGCCAAGTGGTGGCTCGGCCAGGCGGTGGTCGCCGATAAACAGGGCTATACGGCGCTGGCGCTAAGCAGCTACCGGGAAGCACTGTCATTACAACAGCTCGAAGACGGCATTGAGCAATTTATTCGCCAGCGCCTAACCAATCTGACAGGAGTTTCATCATGAGTGGTGTAAAAGTCAGGCTGGGTGATCTGCTGGTTCAGCAGGGGCTGATAGACGAGCCACAACTGATGTCGGCGCTGGCTGAACAGCGCCAGACCGGCCGCAAGCTCGGCGCTACCCTGATAGCTATGGAGCTGGTGACTGAAAAGCAGTTGCTGGAACTGCTCTCCACGCACTTGAATGTGCCACTCATCGATATTGATCACTTCAATGTTAGTCCGGCTGCGGTAAAACTGCTGCCGGAAGTACAGGCCCGCCGTTACCGGGCGTTGGTGCTGGAAGACCGCGGTGATAAATTACTGGTGGGGATGAGCGATCCGGCCGACCTCACCGCCGTGGATAATCTTGGCGAGATCCTGCCCAAACCCATTGAAGTGGCCGTGGTAAGTGAACAACAGTTGTTTGGTGCTTACGACAGTTTCTACCGGCGCACCGATGAAATAGCCTCATTTGCACAACAGCTGGCCAATGAGTATCGCGATGAACAGGAGTTTGAGCTTACCGCCGGGCTCGAGGATGAGCAGGATACCGCCGTTGCCCGCTTGCTGCAGTCGATTTTTGAAGATGCGGTGCAGGCCAAGGCCTCGGATATCCACATTGAGCCAGACGAGCAGCAATTACGCATCCGGCAGCGGGTTGATGGCGTATTGCAGGAAACGGTTATCCCGGAAAACAACATTGCCGCCGCGCTGGTATTACGCCTTAAACTGATGGCGGGCCTGGATATTTCAGAAAAGCGTTTGCCGCAGGATGGCCGCACCCAGGTCCGGGTGAAAGGTCATCGCGTGGATGTGCGTTTATCCACTATGCCGGTACAAACCGGGGAAGCGGTGGTTATGCGTTTGCTGGATCAGTCTGCCGGGGTGTTAACCCTGGATGAAACCGGCATGCCCAAGCCATTGCTCGACCGCTTACGGGTGTTACTGAAACGGCCCCATGGCATGATCCTGGTTACCGGCCCGACCGGTTCCGGTAAAACTACCACACTGTATGGTGCCCTGAGTGAATTAAACCAGCCGCAGCGTAAAATTATTACCGTTGAAGATCCGGTAGAATACCGTTTGCCGCGCATTAATCAGGTACAGGTGAACAGCCGTATCGGGCTTAACTTCTCAAACGTGCTGCGGACCACATTACGTCAGGACCCGGATATCATCATGGTGGGTGAGATGCGGGATCAGGAAACGGTGGAAATTGGTTTGCGCGGTGCGTTAACCGGTCACCTGGTATTATCCACGCTGCACACCAACGATGCTGTCTCCAGTGCAATTCGTTTGCTCGATATGGGCGCGGCCGGCTACCTGGTGGCCAGTTCATTGCGAGGCATCATTGCCCAGCGTCTGATCCGGCGGATTTGCGACAACTGTGAAGTGGAATACCAGCCGTCCAATGACGAGCTGTTCTGGCTTGGGCATATTGACAGCAACTTATCTGCGGTATCGTTTAAACGCGGGAAAGGTTGCCAGAAGTGCAATCATACCGGTTATCGCGGCCGGGTGGGGGTGTTTGAATTACTCGAACTGACCGATCCGATGATGAATGCATTAAAAGCCGGCGACACCGTTGCCTTTGGTGAGCATGCCTTACGCAGTCCGGGCTATAAACCGCTGTCTCACGTTGCGCTGACCTATGCCAAAATGGGCCTGACAACGGTGGAAGAGGTACTGAAACTGGTGGAAATGGTTGCCGAGGTTGTGCACAGCGAGGAGCAGGAAGAGCAACACGCAAAGACTGAGCAGGGCAATAATAGTAATACCGGTGGCGGCCTGAGTCTGGAGGATATACCGGATGCCTAGGTTCAGCTATACCGGCCGTGAGCCTGGTGGCGAAATGAAAAGCGGCATGCTTGATGCGCTTGACGCTAACGCGGCGGCCAAAATGTTGCTGGCGCGCAGCATTACACCCATTTCAATTAACCCGGTGGAGAGCGGTGCGACACAAAGCGAGGTAAAGGTTAATTTCCTTACGCCTAAGGTGAGTCTCGATGAACTGGTGATCCTGTCTCGTCAGATGTATTCCCTGACTCATGCCGGTATTCCGATTCTGCGCGCAGTAAGCAGCCTGGCCGAATCATCCAACTCGGTGCGCCTGAAAATAGCTCTGACCGATATCATCAGTTTACTGGAAAGAGGACGCACGCTGTCTTCTGCCATGCACCAGCACAGCGAAATCTTTGACCGGCTGTATGTTAGCGTGGTGCACGTGGGTGAAAATACCGGTCGTTTGGATGAGGCATTTTTGCAATTGGCCGGCTACCTTGAGCGTGAACAGGAAACCCGCCGCCAGATAAAAGCGGCAACCCGTTACCCGATTTTTGTGGTGATTGCTCTGGTGGCTGCACTGATTATTATGAACATTGTGGTCATTCCGAAATTCGCCGATATGTTTAACAAGTTCGGTGCCGAATTGCCGGTGATGACCCGTTTCCTGTTAGGCATGTCAGACTTCTTTATCAATCAGTGGTACATATTGATTGGTGCCTTGCTAGCTATTGTTTTTGGTGTACGTAACTACTTACAAACGCCGGATGGAAACCTGACCTGGAGCCGCAAGAAACTGAAACTGCCGATTATCGGCAAGGTGATTGAGCGTTCGCTGCTCGCCCGTTTCTGTCGCAGTTTCTCGATGATGCTGCAAGCCGGTTTACCGTTAACCACGGCGCTTAATCTGGTGGCTGAAGCGGTGGGCAACCGCTTTATGGAAACCAAGATAATTGATATGCGCCAGAGTATTGAAAAAGGCGAGAACCTGTCGAGGGTCACCCAGGCTAGCGGGCTGTTCACCCCCATGGTGCTGCAAATGGTCAATGTGGGTGAAGAAACCGGTCGGGTAGATGAACTATTAGCTGAGGTGGCAGACTTCTACGAACGGGAAGTCGACTATGATCTTAATAGCCTGACGGCCAAAATAGAGCCGGTATTGATAGGTATTGTTGCTGGTATGGTACTGGTGCTGGCACTGGGTATCTTTACCCCGATGTGGGACATGATGAGCGCGATTAAGGGGCAATAGGCTTGAAATCAAAAGACGTTGCCGAACATAACCTTAACCGGGTGCTGGTTAACCTGGCGGTCATCGTTGTGTTTACCCTATTGATGGCGACCGCGATTGTATATGTGTACGACAGTGAACCGGACGTGGAAGCACAAATTATGCGGGGCTACGCCCGGCAGTTTGCGACCAGTGCCACTAATGCTCACTGGCAGTGGCAGGCCGAGGGCCGCCCGGAAATGATTATGCTGGTGCACTACGACAACGAAGGTAAGGAAGTCGGTCGGCGGCCGGTCAGAATGGCCCACTTTGGCTGGCCAAAGGTCGAACCGAGTTCTGCGAGTTGTTTGCAGCTCTGGGAGCAGTTACTGAATACTTCAACCCGGGTTGAGGGATTTCGGGTACTCGGTGATTACTACGCCAGTGACAATGAAGGGGAGCAAACGCCGAATGCACGGTGTCGCTACCGGGTGAGTACCGGGCCCTATTTCGACTACAGTATTTATACGGGTATTGTTCAACAAGCAGGGAATGACTAGTTCGTGAATAAATTGGGAGTTCAGGAGTTATCTATGACAAATTGTAAACGCCATCAGGCGAGTACGCCGCTCGCGGGAATAAAAGGTTTTACCCTCATTGAGCTCACTATTGTAGTGGTCTTGCTGGGGCTGCTGGCAGCAGTGGCTATTCCGCGCTTCCTGGATGTCACGGAACAGGCTGAAGACGCGACCATCGAGGGGGTTTCAGGCGGTTTTGCAACCGGCGTAGGTCTGGTCAGAGCGGAGTGGGAGCTTGAAGCCCGGCCGCGGGATAATCAGGGCACCAATCTGTCGTTTGTCACCATCGACGGTATTATCGTAGGTGTCGACCGCAATACCGGCTATCCCACCGGACAAGTGAACAACGATAACAGCACCGAAGACGATGCCATGTCAGCGCTGGATTGCGAGAGTATTTTTAATCTGATTATGCAAAGTGCACCCACTATTACGTCTAACTGGGCAAACCGGCCATTTGACAGTTTCCGTTATTTTACTAACTTCAGTAATGGAACAGGCTCCGGCGGCAACGACCTGTGCTTTTACTATTTAAGTAAATCGGTGCGGAATTTACAGAATGCACCCACCGATGACACTCTTGGGGATGGATTTATATACGATCCCAGAATTGGTCAGGTGGTAGTCTTTAGCAACAATACTAGCAATTCGTCTAATTAGTACAGTAAACACTGTACTCGATTGAAAAATAGTGAATAATAGAAAAACTTGTTTTGAGGGGAATTAACATGCAACAGCGTGGTTTTACTTTAATTGAACTGATCATCGTGATCGTGATTCTGGGCATTTTAGCCGTAACAGCGGCACCGCGTTTTATTGACTTCCAGGGCGATGCTCGGGCATCAACCCTTCAGGGTCTTAAAGCTGCGCTACAGGGTGGCTCTAATTTAGTTTATGCGAAATCTGCTATCGCTGGAGAACAAGGTAATTTGACTGATTCTGTGGCAATCAGCGGTAAGACCGTTGCTACTCAGTATGGTTATCCTGACGCAGATACTCTGGAGTTTAGTGCAGGGACTGGAGCTACTGACAATACCATTCAGGGCTGGACTGATATTACCGATACCGATTGGGATATTGATGTAACTACCGCTGGGTCGGGCACGACAACAGCTGGCGTTGCAACGTTTTATCCAGAAGGTACAACGGATGCTACCTGCGCGTTAACTTACACAGAGACAATTGTAGAGAATCAGGCTCCGGTAATTACGGTTGACTCTTCTGGTTGTTAATAGGTTAGCTCTTTTAACCATAATGATGTTAATGACCAGGGTTCATGATTCGAACCAACCTTTGTCTCAATAAAGGCTTTAGTCTTGTTGAGTTAATCACAGTCATTACCTTAATCGGCGTGCTGGCCGTTGTGGCCGGCACCCGACTTCAGAGCCGTCAGGGCTATGTTGAATACGCCTACCAGGACCGCCTCGTGTCCGCCCTTCGTAATATGCAAATCAGAGCCATGCAGGATACCCGTGAAGGGTTTTGCTTTCGGCTCAACTTTCAGTACGGCGCCAGTAGTGCATACGGACCACCATCTGTCGATTATGCACCCGGTAACGGCAGTGCTACGTGCGGCAGCGGCATAGCAGGTGATGCGCCGGCGTTTCTGGCCACCGTGGGCACCGAGCTTACCGATGAAGGACTGAGTTTATCCAGTGCCGATGGCGCGCTGATTAACTTCAGTTATATCGGGTTTGATGCCCTGGGCAGGCCGCTAAACAATGCTGCTAACTGTGGTACGGGCACGCCTTGCCGGGTAACTATCACCGGTGAGTCCAGTGTGGATGTCTGTATTGAAAGCGAGGGTTACATCCATGCCTGCTAAAGTCGCAAAAGGATTTACCCTGGTTGAACTGATAATTGGCATCACCGTGTTTTCTATCATTATGATGGTGATCATTGGTTTGATTGGCCCGCAGTCGCGCCTTAGCGTAGAGCCTATCTGGCAGGTACGGGCCAGCGAGTTAGCGCAGTCGCTGATGAGCGAAATTAATGCCCGGGCGTTTGATGATAGCCTGGCCAACAGTAACAGTGGTAAGCGATGCAATGAATCAGCTTCCTGCACGCCATCGGGTAGCCTCGGTCCGGATCCTGGTGAAGATAGGGTACGCTTTGATGATATCGATGATTATCATGGCTTGAATGAGTCCGGCGCGACCATTTTGTCGGCGCAGGGAATACCCGTGCTCTACAATGGCGAAAGTCTGTATACCGGTTTTTCTGTAGCCGTTCAGGTTTACTACGATGATAACGAAGACGGCGTTAATGACGACGCCGGTGGTAGCGGCACAGTTATCGGCAATGTAAAGCGGATTGTCATCACCGTTACTACGCCTGGCGGTGAAGCCATTACCTTCAGCAGTTACCGGTGGAACGTATGATTAACACCACTCGGCACAACCGCGGATTCACGCTCATCGAGCTGGTTACTGTTATTGTCATCCTCGGTGTGGCCAGCGCTGGCATTGCCAGTTTTGTGCGCGGCTCCATGCAAACTTATATTGATGTTAGCACCCGTGAACAACTGCTCTCTGAAAGTCGGTTTGCTATCGAGCGGCTAAAGCGAGAATTGCGCAATGCGGTGCCAAACAGTGTCCGAATT
>JAYZXK010000067.1:0-2991 GCA_036141415.1 Pseudomonadota bacterium | reverse complement strand
TTGACCCCGTCTAGAGACTTTGATTGATACCGTGGATGTTTGTTAAGGCAGCATCTGCGGAAACGTCAGGTTTGCTTATTTCATCCCTCTATCACTGCAAATTGACCGCGGATAAAGTTTAACCCCCCAATTCCCGAGACCAGTGTAGTAGATGCGTGTTGACGCCTAAATAAAAATGGTTATCATTTACTTTTTTCAGGGAATTCCCCAGCAATTTTGAAGTTGCTACCCATGGGATTACCGCACACACTGCATAGCCACGATAAGGGTATTTCGTTATGCGATTTTCACTGGGCACGGCCCGTCAATGGCACTGGATCAGTGCAGCCGTTTCGCTGGTGGGCATGCTGTTATTCGCCGTAACCGGTATTACCCTTAATCACGCCGCAGTGATCCCTGCCTCGATTTCTGTTACCACTATTGAAAGTGAAGTACCCGCCAGTGTGTTAACGCACCTCCATGACCTGCCCATGGCAGAAATGCCTGCGCCTCAACCGGTTCGCCAGTGGCTGGCCAGTGAACACAGCATTAGTGTGCCGGCCGATGTGGCGGGCGAATTTGATGGTATGGAATTTTATATAGCCTGGCCGGGACCGGGCGCCGATCGCTGGCTGGCCATTAACGTGGATGATGCAGCGCTGTTATATGAAGCTACAGAGCGCGGTTGGATTGCTTACTTTAATGACTTACACAAAGGCCGTAATACCGGCTCGGTGTGGTTTGTGTTTATCGATGTGATAGCCATCGCCATGATTGTGTTTACCCTGACCGGATTATGGTTATTGGTAAAACAGGCCTCTCACAAGCAGTCAACCTGGCCTGTTACCGCGCTGGGGTTCTTGATCCCGGTGGTCATTGCGCTGGTCTTTATCCATTGATGCCAGGCAGGGAGCTGTTTGCATGACAGATAACCAACGCCTGTTGCTGGCTATTGCGCTGTGCCTGGCTTATTGCGCATGGGTAGGCTATCTCATTGTTAGCCATTATGCCCGGCAACGAGAGCGACGGCATGTCGCCACCGGCGCGTTTATTGTGGCTTACGCCAGCCAAACCGGCACGGCAAAACAGCTGGCTGGGCATCAGGCTGAATTGCTCGGCGCAGACCGCCCGGTGAAAGTCATCGCTCTTAACGATCTGGCCATTGATACATTGCGAAAAGCAAGCGACGCACTGTTTGTGGTGAGCACCTATGGTGATGGCGAGCCACCGGATAACGGCCGGCGTTTTTACCGGGCGCTGCAACAGCATAATAAACAGCACAACAGCGCATTACTGCAACCTCTTTCATATCGGATAATCGCGCTGGGTGACAGTCAGTATCCGGCGTTTTGTGCCTTTGGTGAGCAACTCGATGATGCGCTTCAACAAGCCGGAGCCACGGCCATCGCTGATCTTAAAAAAGTCGACCGGGCTCAGTCGCAGCCCTTGTCGAGTGAGATTTTCGAAGGTGCTGAGTCTGCTTGTGGGGCAAATAACTGGCGGGTCACCAGGCAACAGCTACTCAACCGGGCAGACGGCCGGGAACTCTTCATGGTGACAATGGATGCTGTTAAGGCGCTGCCCGTCTGGCAGGCCGGTGATATCCTAGACGTTCAGCCCCATAACGGTGGGGCAGCCATTGCTGCATGGCTTCAAAAGCATGATCTTTGCCCGGATACAGTAATTGCGGTTGAGGGCACGCTAACCCCGCTTGAGCTTGTGTTGCAAACCCGCCAACTGACCGATTTACCCGCTTCAGGGAACACAGAACAACACATTTTGCGTATGCCTTTATTACCTTTGCGTAGTTACAGCATTGCTTCTGTCCCTGAAGAAGGGCAGCTTAAACTGATTGTCAGAAAACAATATCACCCGGATGGTACGCCAGGTATTGGCTCCGGCTGGCTGACCACCTATGCGGGCGATGAAGAGCCATTTTGTGCCTACGTGAAGGACAATCCGCTGTGTCATATTGCACACCATGACGTGCCGCTGGTGCTCATCGGCGCGGGCAGTGGTCTGGCGGGCATTCGGGCACAACTGGCAAAACGATATTATGCTAACAGTGACGCCGACATCTGGTTAATTTACGGTGAGCAGTCGCCGCAACTGGACAATGTAATCCCTGCCGCTATTGAAACGTGGCAAACGGGGTTTGCCGGGCTAAAAATTCAGCAGGCCTATTCGCGAGGCGAGCCCGGCCAGTATGTACAGGATGTTATGGTAGCGGCAGCCGATGAATTGCAAAACATAATCGCTCGGGGAGCGCATATTTATGTGTGTGGCAGCCATCAGGGGATGGGGCAGGCAGTGCACCAAACGCTTAATGACATACTCGGTGAAGACGCATTAATGCAGCTTATTGATGAACAGCGCTATCACCGCGATACCTACTAAGGCGCAGTAAATACTATTCAGGCAGTAGTTCGTAAGTAGTACAGATGCGACTTAAGGGATAATGTTAATCCATAAGGCCGGGTGGTACATATACACTCATTTAACAGATGAGAGTATGTCTATGAAAAAGTGTTTAGCCTTTTTGTTAGTAGCCTTTAGCAGTTTTACCCTGGCCGACGAGTGCGCAGTAACGATCGAAAGTAATGATATGATGCAGTTCAACATAAAAGAAATGTCTGTGCCTGCCTCTTGCGATACCTTTGAGGTAACATTGAAACATACCGGACAGCTGGACAAGAAATACATGGGCCATAACTGGGTGTTATCTACCACTGCCGATGCCCAGGAAATCGTTAACGGCGCGCTGAAAGCCGGCCCGGATAACAATTATTTGCCACCAGGTGATGAGCGTATTATTGCAGCCACCAAAATTATTGGCGGTGGAGAGCAGGACACTATTACGGTAGATGTCGCTGGTTTAACAGCCGGTGAAGACTACACTTTCTTTTGCTCATTCCCTGGCCACTTTGCCATCATGAAGGGCGCGTTTATCGTTAACTAACCCATCCAGGCTAATCGCCCTTAGCAAAGGGCGGTTAGCTCATTACCTTCGAA
>JAYZXK010000066.1:0-8316 GCA_036141415.1 Pseudomonadota bacterium | reverse complement strand
AGAGGAACGCTAGAAAAAAAAGCCAGTTCTATGCAAGGTGATTTGAAACAGACAACAAAAAACCCCGCAGATGCGGGGTTTTTTATGATTAGCAGTAACTGCTTAGAAGCGGTAGCTGATACCTACACGAACTTCCCACAGTGACGCAGCGGTGGAGTAGCTTTCACGCTGATCAGCACCGAAGAACTCTTCGTAAACATACTGACCGTCTTCGTTGATGCTAGCACCGACTACAGACTCAGAAACGAAGTTACCTTGTTTCAGTACACCCCAGTCATCGTTTAACAGGTTACCCAGGTTTTCGATAACGAAGAATGCTGATGCACGGTGACCTTCGGCAAACGCTGGCAGCTCCTGGCTTACACGAACGTCAACTTTAGTCCACCAGTCGCCGTTAGTACCGTTACGAGACGCAATTTTACCGCGACCCAGACCTTCTGATGAGATGAATGCATTGAACGCATCCAGGTCGAAATCAGGACCGTAAACTACGCTGGCATCGTCTACAGTTGGTACGTACAGTAACTGACGACCGCCACCGGTATCGTCATCACCATAGAATTGGTCAAGTACATCTACATATTCGATTTCACCATCATCATCCAAGCGAGGCACATCACCAAAGGTATAGCTCATACCACGGCCTTCGTTAGCTGATGCAAACACGTTGAAACGGGTTGCGTAGCCATCGATAAACTCGTGCTTATAACCTATACGCAAAGTGAAACGATGCGGAATGTTATAGTTAGAGGTTGCCGCACCAGGGTTGTTAGGATCGCTGGTTGCAAAGTTAGCATAGTTAGAACCTGCTACAGAGCTGGTCATTGGGTTAACGTCGGTAGAGTCGTTATAGGCATAAGCTACGCTTACGTCTAAACCGAAGTCGTATTCTTTAGACACTGCCAGTGACAATGTAGTTGCGTCGCCTGAGTCACCTTTAACATTGGTTAACAGGAAAGTGTTATTAGAGCCCGAGTATACAGGACGTCCATCCGGGCCGTAGCCTGTGATTTCACGAGATGGCTCGATGTAGGTCGCCGCATCTTTCTTATCAGTGTAAAGAATGTCAGCTTGAACCAGGTAATCGCCAGGCGCCAGGTAGGTTAAACCTAAAGCATATTTCCACTCAGTCGGAATTTCGAAATCCGGGTCCATAGCTACGACAAATCGAGCAGAACCGTCAGTTGGATAATCTTCAACATAGTCAAACAATGCCTGAGGCGGAGCTACGATCGGTGCACCGCCACCAACTCTGTCCAGATCTAATATACTAGTGGTACCGCTATCCCAGCCTGGAATATCACGCTCATCAGCAAAAACCTGAGTAACACCATCGTTAGAATAGGCGTTAGATACCCAAACGTTCGGGTTACCACCAGAATACAGACCGAAACCACCGTGTAGTTCCATATCGTCAGTCAGTACATAGTTAAAGCCTACACGCGGCTGCCATAAATCTTTGCCGTCCAGGTTAGCAGTGTTCGCAAAACCGTACTCTTCTTCAAATGCGGAGTTGTAATTTGGACGGTCGTCCGAGGTCCACTTGTCGTAACGTAAACCTAACAACAGGGTAAGGTCGTCATTTACGTAGAAGTCATCCTGAACGTATAAGGTAGTTGTCTGGAAGCTGAAGCTCGCAGCAACATCATTCGGATCGTTGGTACCCGCTGCATTATTATAATCTATAGAGAACGGCGTACCAGCTTCAAAATTCGCTATAGAACCAAAGCGGTACTCACCAATGCGATGCTGCATGAACAGGTTAAATACGTCTAAGTCTTCGTATTCAACACCAGCAGTAATAGTGTGATCGCCTAACAGGTAGGTACCTGCCAGTTTAAAGGTCAGGTTATCCCAGTTAAGATCGTTAGCCTGACGAGAGTCATCCGGTCCTAAATAAACCGTAGTGCCGCCTGCGCTAATTTGCACTTCACCGAAGCCAGTTGCTGCATCAACAGAATTCTGACGGTTATCAAGGGTAGTCTTACCAATACGCAGTTCAGTAGAGAAATCTGACGTCCAGTCTGAGTAAACAGAGGCTGTAATAGTTTCGATTTCTGCGCCACGCTCATAGAAGTGACCGTCGAAAGACAGACGTGATGTACCAGTGTCTGACTCAGAAATTGTGTAACCATCGTTCCAGTTATATGTGAACGCTGCCCGGTGATCTTCGTTGATGTTCCAGTCAACTTTTAACAACAATTTTTCGTCTTCGATCGGCGAAGAGCCTTTGAAACCGCCTGGATCGTAACCGTAAACTTCGTTAGAGATTCTTGAGATCTCAGCTAAATCAGCTTCGGAAACGCGAGACAGACCAGCGTACTCATGCAGACGAACACCTTCTTTCTTCTCGTAAGCACCGAATAAGAACAGCTTGTCGCTAATCAGTGGCAGACCTACAGTGAAACCATAACGTTTTTCAGTGTAGTTACCGTTGTCGATGTCGTTACCTTCGATTGAATCGCCTTTAAACGAGTCAGAAGTGAAATCGTAAAAAGCAGAACCGTGAACTTCGTTAGTACCGGACTTGGTTACCGCATTGATGTTACACGCTGTAAAACCGCCGTACTCTACGTCGAAAGGCGCTAATTCTACTGCTACCTGCTCAATCGCATCGTATGAGAACGGGATGCTTTCAGTTGGGTAACCGTTTGAGTTAAGACCAAAGTTATCGTTCAGGCGCATACCGTCCAGCGTTAAGCTGTTAAAACGAGGTGATGCACCGGCACACTGAATGCCGTCTGAGAAAGTTTCGTCGATATAAACACGTGGGTCGGCACGAACCAGGTCTTTAATATCACGGTTGATAGCAGGCGCGTTTTGCAAGTCTTCAAGACTGAAGTTTGAAGAAGGACCTTTCTGACCGAATGCAATAGAAGCAATTTGTGAAGCAGTTACTTCGATGCGCTCAACGTCAGCTTGTGCACCCAGTGCAAAGTTGTTCAGGTTTAAACCGCTGTCCAGAGACAGATAAACATCTGAAATAGTAGCATCTTCGAAAGTGTCAGAATCCATTACGATTTCGTATGGACCACCAACACGCAAACCAGACAGATTAAACTGACCGTTAGCGTTAGCAGTTACTGTTTTAATACTCCCGGTTGGAACGTGCTTAACAGTAATTACTGTACCCGCTGCAGGAGCGCCCTGTGGACCTACTACGCGACCAGTGATTTCTGAAGATGTCTGCTGTGCCATAGCGGCAGTAGACAGACCAACAGACATCGCTACCGCAATCGCTACGCGATTAAGCTTCGATTTTGTCATCATTAGTGTGTTTCCCATTTATTTTCATAAGGCGTTTGTATTACCCCCGTTAACAAGAGATAGAACAGCAACCTGTTGCTTCCGGCAGTAAAGGCAATTTTTATATTCGGTCACCATAGCCGTTATTGGTGACAGTTCCGTTTTTCTGAAACAGCGTAAATCGGGCCGAGATTGTTCATTATTATTGTTTCAGCAATATGACAAATTCGCTCTGGTTGAACTACTTTAAAAAGTTGACAACGCTTATTATTTTTATATTTTCCTGAACAAACGGTCAGTTATTTACCTAAATTATTAGAACTCCCGGCCCTGCTCACAAGCCCAGCTATATTCTTCGCATAACCACAATGAATAAACAGCGTTTAAGCAAATTCAAAGTTATTTAATGAATAACTCAACTTTTCAGCCACTTACACATTCAAAATAAACTTACTTATTGCATTAAATAAGTTTAACTGTTCAAATTGGACAAATAAGTAAAACTAACTCTAAAACACTTTGCACCGTTTACGACTGAATTCAACAACACGATGGCTGATTGTTGCTGCTATTTTTATTTGTAGTGGCGTGGTTGGCTTTGTGCAAAATTCACAAAAAATAAATGATATTTCACCGCAAACTACCAGCAAGTTGCAGTGCGATGCCCCGTTGTCGCAAAACAGCAAGGTCTTTAACGTATACCTTACTGAGCAATCCATCGCCGAAAAAGCGCTGCCCTTACTGTGTGATAATAATGTAGTGCAACGGCAGTTTGGTGATGTACAGGTGATTATCGGTCGTAACGATTTTGATACCTTCCGGTTTGTTAATCACGGCGTACCGGAATTAACCCTGGTAAAGAGTAATGTGGTAGACGCTTTCGGCGCCGACCGCATCTATCACTACGACAGCATAGCAGCTCACCCCGACTACAGCGCATATTTTATTGCCCTGCGTGAAAAACCGGTACTCAGTAAGGAGTATCTGCTGGGCAAACGCATCGGTATACTCGATTACCCGAGCAGTCGTTCAGGCCATATAGTGCCGAAAACGGTATTGCAGCGCCTGGGTCTTAACGATTCTAACATTAAGCTCTACTACTACAATTCGCATCAGGAACTGCGCCGCGCACTGATGGCCGGAGAGGTGGATATTATCTCCAGCTACTGGGGCAAGGCCGATGAACAAACGTTGTCGCGTAATTACATTACCTCACTTGAAAACAGTGTGCCCGGTATGCGCTGGTATTTAAAGATGCAGGATAACAATACCGATTTACGCTGTGCTATTCAGCAGGTTATCACCGAGATATCCAACAATCACCCGCGCAAGTATTACCGCGACGTGGTGCTAATTAATGAGTGTAATTCAAATGAAAACCTATGATATTACACCCAACGACTGGCTGAAGGGCGGCCTCGTCACCCTCTTGCTGTTTGTTATCTTTCAGCTTGGTGCTCTGCTGGGCCAGACCGGTGCCAGGTTATATGCCGAGCATGAGGCTGTTGATAAAATCAAAGCGCGCATCAGTCTGGATTTACAGTTTCTGGACGTGGGAAACCAAACCTTAAGAACGCCGCCAAATCAGGACACACTCAAAGATTACCTTAACCGCATTAATACCATACTCAGCGAACAACAAACCGGCGTATGGCTGGTGTCATTGCAGTCGGTTACTGCCAATGCAGAGGGCCAGCCTGAAAATGCCCGCTTAACTCAACTTGTACTGGAAAATTCCGAACAAACCGTCAACGTTCAGCTGGCTACCAAACCGCTTTATCGTTATCTGTCATTCAGCCCGTTAGCACTGTTAGCGGCCCTGTTGGTCTCACCGGCATTTGTGAAGGTGCGAACCAGCCAACGCCGCGCAATAAAAGCAGCCACGTTAGCGCAAGCGGTGCCAATCGTTAAGATTACGCCTAAGTTAACTGTTAACCTCAACGAGAAAACTCTGGGCAATGGTGTTAACGATGTCACTGTGCAGCTACAAAATAAACCGTTATGCTTTTATACGGCTTTATTGCACTATTGCATTGAAAATCCAAACGCGATACTACTTCACCACAAAGACATCCCGCCTGAATTGACCCACCTGGCCAGTAAAGTGTTTACCCGATTGATGGAATTAGGCCATACCAAACGCAAACGGCCAGACTTTAACGCTAACCTGGATAAAACGTTGAGTGAGATCCGCGCCGCTCTCGATGAGGTATTTGCTGGTTTCAGTGAAGAGAAAACCCGCTATTATCCGCCGCGCGCCCAGGGTGAGGGGTCACGTTCCAAACAGCACTCCTATGCGCTACCAGTGCTTCATGCCAGCGACATCGACATTATCGGCGAATAGCGCGATTTGTAACCCGGCCTGTACAGCATTGGTGTGTCCCCTGGATGACAGACAGTTTGCAAGCCGCTAAAACAATGGTAACCTGAACAAATGGTCAGCATTATAATGCAAAGACTCACCATTTGCCGGGATGTCTAAACACCCCCGATCGGCGCTATCTGATTTAAAGCCTATACTGTGGGATTGATTCGCACGGTGCATTTGCGTATCTTTGCTATAACTAAAATACGTAATTCCCACTATGCAAACACCCCTGATTATTGCTATTTCCGGTGCTTCTGGCTCTGGTAAGTCGTTGTTTACGCAGAACCTTATTAATGCTTTTTCTGAGCAAGGTCGGCCAGTACAAATCCTCCGTGAGGACCATTATTACCGCGCCCAGGATCATTTACCTATGGAGGCTCGGGAAAAAAACAACTACGACCACCCTAACGCCTTTGAGCACGAATTATTAAAAGCTCATCTGGGTGCTTTGCGCAATGGAGAGCCCATTGACTACCCCCATTACTGCTTTAAAACCCACACGCGGTTACCCAATACCGAGCGGTTGCAGCCTGCACCGGTAGTTATCCTTGAAGGCATTATGCTGCTTGCCAGAGTAGAGTTACTGCCTTTATACGATGTTAAGATCTTTATCGACACGCCGCTCGATATCTGCCTGATGCGTCGCATGATGCGGGATGTTAAGGAGCGCGGACGAACTATGGATTCAGTCGCTAAGCAGTACGAAAAAACTGTAAAACCCATGTATCACCAGTTTATTGAACCCAGCCGTTTTACTGCCGACGTAGTAGTCACCCAGGGTGGCAAAAACCAGATTGCGCTGGACGTAATAAAATCACATATACAACAAGCTATTAAGTAAAGGATTACCCCATGATAAGTTTACTGGGCGTCGCCCTGCTGTTATGTATTGCATTCGCTTTATCAAGTAATCGACGTTCCATAAACTGGCGCACCGTGGGTGGCGCTTTTGCCATTCAGGCGGCGGTGGGCGCGTTTATTCTGTATTTTGAGCCCGGTATTCAGCTGCTACTGAAAGCCACCGAGTTTGTGCAGAACATTATCGACTACAGTCAGGCGGGTATCGATTTTGTGTTTGGCCCCATTGGTAACAAATCACTGGGCTTCATTTTCGCCTTTAATGTACTGCCCGTTATCATCTTTTTCTCTTCATTGATTGCTGTGCTTTATCACCTCAAGGTGATGAACATTATTATTCGCCTGATTGGTGGTTTGCTGGAAAAAGCCCTGAAAACCAGTCGTCCGGAGTCGATGTCAGCAGCGGCCAATATTTTCGTGGGCCAGACCGAAGCACCACTGGTAGTTCGGCCTTTCATCCCCAATATGACCCGCTCAGAGCTGTTTGCCATTATGGTAGGCGGCCTCGCGTCTATTGCCGGGTCGGTAATGGCTGGCTATGCTGGCATGGGGGTTGAGCTTAAGTACCTGCTGGCTGCCAGCTTTATGGCCGCTCCGGGAGGCCTGCTAATGGCTAAAATAATGCAGCCGGAAACCTCTGAGCCACACAACGAGCTGGAGAAAACCGAAGAAGAGAAAACTCACTATGCGAACGTGTTTGACGCCGCCGCCAGTGGTGCGGCTTCCGGTTTACAACTTGCTCTGAACGTCGGCGCAATGTTGCTGGCTTTTGTGGCCCTTATTGCCATGCTTAACGGCATTATTGGCTGGGCTGGCGGTCTGGTTGGGTTTGAGAACCTCACCATTCAGCAAATTCTCGGCTTCCTGTTGCAACCTTTAGCGTGGACGCTGGGTGTGCCCTGGTCTGAAGCGCAGATTGCCGGTAGCTTTATTGGTCAGAAGATTGTAGTTAACGAATTTATTGCCTACCTTGACTTTATTGCGGCGCAGCCAGAGCTGTCTCCTATTAGTCAGGCGATTATAACGTTTGCCCTATGTGGTTTTGCCAACCTCTCATCCATTGCGATTTTAATGGGGGGGATCGGCGCCATGGCCCCTACACGGCGTAAAGAAATCGCTCAGTTGGGGCTTAAAGCGGTTTTTGCTGCCACTTTATCAAACCTGATGAGCGCAGCACTGGCCGGTTTTTATCTGACACTGGGCTAAACTTTCGGCCGTAATCAATCCGGCTTGATATGTATCAAGCCGCTGGCATATGCAGTGCCTCAAAGCCACATTATAATTTGTAAAATCAGAACGACAGGAAACCCTAATGAACTTAGTTGCCGTAGATTATCAGGCAGACAACGCTGCCGAGTTATTCGCAAAATCGCTGCATGAAACCGGTTTTGGCGTGTTAAAAAATCACCCTATTCAGAAACAGCTGGTAGAAGATATCTACACAGCCTGGCAGGCGTTTTTCGACAGCGAAGAAAAGTTCGATTACACCTACAATAAAGGTACGCAGGATGGTTATTTTTCCAAGTCGGTATCCGAAGTTGCCAAAGGCTTTAAGAAAAAAGACATTAAGGAATATTTCCACTACTACCCGTGGGGTATGTGCCCGCCGGAGTTGAAGCAGCAGTTGGCAGACTATTACGCCAAAACCACCAGCCTGGCCGCAGAATTACTCAGTTGGGTAGAAAGCAATGCTCCAGAGGACGTGAAGGCCAATTTTAACGAGCCATTACCACAAATGATTGATGGCAGTGAGCAAACCCTGCTTCGCGTGTTGCACTATCCACCACTGGACGGCAATGAAGAGCCGGATGCTATCCGTGCAGCTGCCCATGGCGATATTAACC
>JAYZXK010000065.1:0-16334 GCA_036141415.1 Pseudomonadota bacterium | reverse complement strand
TTTTGGCCTAGAGTATGACCTCGACATTTACATGATAGTCGCGGTGGACTTCTTCAATATGGGTGCCATGGAAAACAAAGGGCTAAACGTTTTCAACAGCAAGTTTGTACTTGCCGATCAGGCGTCTGCTACCGATGAAGACTTCTTTAATGTGGAGTCGGTTATCGCCCATGAGTACTTCCATAACTGGACCGGTAACCGCGTTACCTGCAGAGACTGGTTCCAGCTAAGCTTAAAAGAAGGCCTTACGGTATTTCGCGATCAGCAGTTCAGCAGCGATATGAGCTCACCGCTCAGTAACCGTATCAAACAGGTCAGGGTGATGCGTGAGCACCAGTTCGCTGAGGACGCCAGTGCCATGAGTCATCCCATCCGCCCGGATGAAGTTATCGAAATGAACAACTTTTACACGGTAACGGTTTACGATAAGGGCGCTGAAGTCATCCGTATGATGCATACCCTGCTCGGTGCAGACCGTTTCCGTGCCGGGATGGATGAGTATTTCCGCCGTCATGACGGTCAGGCTGTTACCTGTGATGACTTTGTGTCAGCTATGCAGTCGGCAACCGATATTGATTTAACGCATTTTTCCCGCTGGTACAGTCAATCGGGCACACCTCGCGTTGAGGTTAAACGTGCTTATGATGCCGCCAGCGATAAACTTACGGTAACGCTGACCCAGCAAAACCTGGCAACCGCTGATCAGGCTGAAAAACAAGACCTGTATATTCCGTTGCAAATTGAGTTTCTGGCAGCTGACGGTCAGCACGTAGCACCAGATAGCGGCATGTTCCGCGATAATCTGGTTATTCTGGATAAACCGGTAACTGAATTAACCTTTACCGGTAAAGGGAGTGATATAACGCCGGTAGCACTGGGTAATTTTTCCGCGCCGGTTAAGCTCACTTCCGATCTCACGCCGTTAGAGTGGCTGCATACTTTCCGTTTTGCCAACGATGCCTTTAGCCGCTGGGATGCTATTCAGCAGCTGTATAACTGGTGCATTGAGCAATATTATCAGGGCAGTCCGCAGCAGGTAGAAAAGGCCATCTGGCAGGGGCTCTATGAAGCTGTTGAAGCCAGCCAGGATAATCCGGAAATTCTCGGAGAGTGTCTGGTGGTACCCAGCTTTGAAACCCTGTGCCAGACCCGTGAAAATATCGATGTGCATGCCTTAAACGAAGCCAGACAATCCTTTAGCCACGACTTGGCTGAGTTTATGTCTGACTTGTTACTGGTAATTTACCAAACCAATCAATCAGACTCTTATGCCTATGAGCCGGCTCAGGTGAGTTCACGGCGGTGTAAGAATGTGGTGCTTACGCTACTGGCAGAATTACCACTGGCTAAAACGCTCATCACCGAACAGTTCTCAGGTTCCGACAATATGTCAGATACCCTGGGCGCACTGAAAGCTGCGCAACAGTTTGACTTAGTGTTGTTTAATAACCTGATGAATGAGTTTGAACAACGCTGGCGCGACGATCCGCTGGTGCTGGATAAGTGGTTTGGTTTACATGCCACTTGCGATCGCAGTGATATTCTGGCGCAACTTACGCTGCTGCGACAGCATCCGCAGTTCAGCCAGCAAAACCCTAACCGGGTTCGTGCGGTGATTGGTAGCTTCGCGTTTTATAATACTTCAGGTTTCCATGCCGATGATGGCAGTGGTTACCGATTCCTGACCGACTATCTGCTGGAGCTGGATAAAACCAATCCGCAGGTGGCTTCGCGGTTAGTCACGCCGTTAACCCAATGGCAACATTTTGCTCCATCGCGTCAGGCCCTGATGCGACAGCAACTTTCCCGTTTGCTTGATGATGCCTCATTAAGTAAGGATCTTTACGAAAAAGTCAGTAAAGCTCTGGCCTACGGACATGATTCATAGTACCGATAAAGTGTATTTTTTTTCGGTAAATGAGCCATATCACCAGTGTCAGCTCCTTTACAGCGGTTCGATACCCGTAGTGGTATTGACCGCTGATTCTGGCGAGCGGGTGCAGGTACCATCGGGCCGCATTCGCCAATTTATTGATAGTCGAGGCTTTTATGGCCGCTTCAGACTGGTGGTCAGCGCCCAAAATAAAATTAAATCTTTTGAGCGCATCGCCTGAATTTGAACTATAACTATCAAGCGGTTAAGAACGTTTTCACCAGACGCTATTTTTATAACAGATTAAAAACACGGCTTTTTTTCAACTGGTACGATTAGTTCTTGCCATCTGTGTAAAATGATGTAATCATTTTGTTAAATAAACCGATGAGTTTGTCGTTTTATCAGCAGGTTACTGTTGAATCAGGAGTATAAAAATTATGATAACCAGGCTTAGCGCATTTAAGAAATCGCCTATCGCAGCTGGAATTTTTGCCTTTCTAGGTGCCGCCTCGCTACCGGCTGGCGCCGCTTCATGGGACTTTGGTGATGTATCCGTATCGCTGGATACAAACCTGACACTCGCTACCAGTATTCGCGTTGAAGATCGTGACTACAGTTTAATTGGTAACAGTAATCATCCTCAGTTTAACTGGTCTGGCTATAATGCGGCGACCAACGTTATTTACCCCAGTGCCGATGTGTGGGCGCTGGCTGATGGTGCCTATTCCAGTAACGGCGATTTGGGTAACCTGGCGCATGATTCAGGCGAAGCATTCTCAACCCAGATCTCCGGTAACCACGAATTAGACATTCGCTACGGCGACATCGGCTTTTTCGCCCGTGGTTTCTGGTTCTATGATTTTGAGCAAATGGACAACGACCGTCCATGGGATAACCCGATTACCGGTAATAATACTGAGCTTTGCGACGATCCAAGAGCTAAAGAATTATTGTGTACCGACGTACGTCTGCTGGACGCATTCTTCTATGGCGACTGGTGGATTGGCGATAACCCGCTAACCGTGCGTGTTGGTCAGCAGGTAGTAAGCTGGGGTGAGAGTACCTTTATTCAGCATGGTATCAATACCACTAACCCTGTGGATGTTACCCGCGCCCGTACTCCTGGTGCAGAACTTAAAGAAGTCTTTATTCCGGTAGGCATGGTTTTCGCGCAATTGGGTTTAACTCAGAATGTCAGCGTATCGGCCTATTATCAGTATGAATGGGAACGCAGCTGGTTACCGGTTGCCGGTAGTTACTTTGCCACCAACGATTTCGCCGGTGAGGGCGGTCAGGCAAACAATATTCAGCTTGGTTTTACCGGTAACCCGGATATCGATCTGGACTACCTGCTGTCTTCGCTGAATGGTCTCGGTGACGCTCTGCGTGCGGGTGGTAACCCTGCAGCGATTAGTCAGGCTTATCTTGCTTACCCAACAAAAGTGGCCATCCGTGGTTACAGTGACGCCGCTCATGTGGATGCAGACGATCAGGGCCAGTACGGTTTACGTTTAACCTGGTTCGCCGAAGCGCTGAATGAAACGGAAATGAGTTTCTATCACATTAACTACCACAGCCAGCGCCCGCTAATTTCTGGTGAAACGTCTAACTTTACCAGTGCGGCCATTGCTGAAGATTTGGCTTATATCGCCAGTCATAACATTAATCGCGATAACATTACCGAGCTGCAGGCTTTCACTGAAGCGAAGTTCTATTATCCTGAAGACATTAAACTGTACGGTTTCAGCTTTAATACCAATATCGGTACCACGGCCCTTGCCGGTGAATTTGCGTATCGTCAGGATGAGCCGCTACAGATTGATGACGTAGAATTACTCTACATGGGTATGCCCGAACAGTTAGCGAACGCAGGTTTGCGTCCTGATCTGGCCGGTATTTCCCAGTTAAATAACATCGACCGTGCAGTTGGCCCGGGCGAAACGGCTCAGGGTTATGTATTTTCTGATACCTGGCAGGCACAGTTTACCGTGTCTCACGTATTTGGTCCGGCACTGGGTACTGACAACCTGATCCTGCTGGGTGAAGCAGGGTATGTTAATATTGTTGACTTCCCGGACCCATCGGTTGTGCGTCTTAACGCGCCGGGTACCGGCCGTACACCGTCGCTGGAGCCTACTGAAACAGGTAATCCGCGTACTGGTTTACACACAGGCTTATCAAACGGACCTGAAACTAACCCATTTGCTACGGATGATGCCTGGGGTTATCGACTACTGGCAGTGGCTGATCACAATAACGTATTTTCAGGTATTAACCTGCGGACTCGTATGACCTTCTCTCATGATGTGAAAGGTACTACACCGGATCCATTATTCCTGTTCACTGAAGATACTAAATCAGCCAATATTTCATTCACTTTTGATTACTTGAGTAAATGGTCGGCAACAGCCTCTTATAGTGCATTCTGGGGTGGTATTGGTACCACTAACCAACTGGCTGATCGCGACTTCGTTTCGTTCAACATCAAGTATGCAATCTAATAAAGAGTAGTATTTATTATGATGAAAAAAATCGGAATTATTGCAGCAGCCCTTACGGTTGCACTAACGACAGTGCCTGCACAGGCAAAAGTAACTGCGGATGAAGCCGCTAAACTGGGCACCGAGCTGACACCTCTCGGTGGTGAAAAAGCAGGTAATGCAGACGGCTCTATCCCGGCGTGGACAGGCGGTATTACCTCTGCCCCTGCTGGCTACAGTGCAGGGGATTTCCACCCGGACCCATACGCAGGGGAGACTCCTGAGTTTGTAATTACCGCTGCTAACTATCAGCAATATGCTGATCAGTTATCAGAAGGCTTAAAGAAGATGTTCGAAACGTACCCGGACACCTTTAAGTTACCGGTTTACAAAACGCATCGCTCGGCATCAAACCCACAGTTTGTTTACGATGCGACCAAAGAAAACGCCACTCGTGCCACCTTATTAGATGGCGGTAACGGTATGGCAGGCGCTGCGGTAGGTATTCCTTTCCCCATCCCGGCCAACGGTCTGGAAGCGATTTGGAACCACATTGCACGCTATCGTGGCCCGGCTGTGCAGCGTAATGGTGGTCAGGCAGCGGTTACTGCTGGCGGTGACTACAACGTAATCGGCTTTGATGAGCAACTGTTAATTCAGTACTCACAGGAAAACGCTACGCCGGAAAGCCTGCTGGAAAACAACGTGCTATTCATGTTTAAACAGAAGGTAACTGAGCCGGCGCGTCTGGCGGGTACTGCACTGTTAGTACATGAAACGCTGGATCAGGTAAAAGAGCCGCGTAAAGCCTGGACCTACAACACCGGTCAGCGTCGCGTGCGACTGGCACCGAACATCGCTTATGATACGCCGGGAACGGCGGCCGACGGCCTGCGTACCACTGATGACTTCGATATGTTTAACGGCTCACCAAACCGTTATAACTGGGAGCTGAAAGGCAAAAAAGAAATGTATGTTGCGTATAACAACTACACCTTGCACGGCGATTCAGTGACCTACGAGGAGATTCTTAAGCCTAATCACGTAAATCCTGATCTAACCCGTTGGGAAAAACACCGTGTATGGGTCGTTGAGGCAACTCTTAAAGAAGGCTTACGCCATATTTACCAGAAACGTGTATTTTATATCGATGAAGACAGCTGGCAGATCCAACTGGCCGATATGTACGACAACCGAGGTGAATTGTACCGTGTCGCTGTGGCATATGGTGTAAACTACTACGAAGTGCCAACCCAGTGGTCTACCCTGGACGTATATCACGACCTCAACTCACGCCGCTACCTGGCAATTGGCCTGGATAATGAGGAGAAGATGTACGACTTCTCAATTACTCCCAGAGAAGCGGAGTTCACGCCTCAGGCACTGCGCCGCGAAGGCATGAGATAACACTTCAGATTAACGGTTGGCCTGGCCAACCGTTTTCTTAATCAGACGGAGGCTAAACGTCTTAATGCGTAAATCCATCTCTTCGGTGCTACTGTTGTTAGTTTCTTTTGCATTACATGCAGAACAGTCTTATCAGGCACCACTTGTTAAAGAATCTCTGTTACTGGATATTGCCTCCGGCGATATCACTGTTGCTGTGGGCGAACGTGGCCACGTGTTGATTAAACGCGCCGATAGCGACTTTATTCAGGTCACCGTTCCCACCCAGTCTACGTTAACCGCTGTTACCCTGATTGGCGAACATATCTGGGCGGTTGGCCACGATGCCATTATCCTGCATTCCAGCGATGGTGGAGAACAGTGGCAGGTGCAAATGTACCAGCCCGAACTGGAACGTCCGTTTTTAGATGTGATGTTTTTTGATAATCGCCGTGGCATAGCCATTGGTGCCTATGGTTTGTTCTACCAAACCAATGATGGCGGTAACACCTGGAATAATGTGCGTCACGCCGAGTTTCTTAACCCTTACGATCGTGAGTATCTGGAAGAAATTCGCAAGGAAGACGAAGAGTTTTATCAAATGGAGTTGAATTCTATATTGCCGCACTTAAACCGTATCACCCGTGGCCAGAATGGCACACTACTAATAGCCGGTGAAGCTGGCTTATTGGCGATGAGTAATGATGACGGTCAGAGCTGGCAGCGACTGGAGTCAGACTACACCGGCTCATTTTTCGATTTTGTGCAGTTAGAGTCCGGAGTAATGGTAGCGGCTGGCTTACGCGGCAATATTCTGGTTAGTGAAGATGGGGAGCAGTGGGAGACTTTGCAAACCTGTAATACCGCGACGTTAAACTCGATTATCCCCGGCCAGAATAAACTGTCTTTTATCGGTAATAACGGCGTAATGGTTAAGGCTGAGTTGCCATTGCAGACATCGTCATTCAACCCGTATGCTGCACCAACCAACAACTGTGAACCGGCCGCCGGGGTTATCGTTTCACAAACAGAGAGTAAATCTGCGCTCTTAAATGCGGTGTCCTTAGACGGACAAGCTGTTGTCACTGCCGCCGATGGCATTTATTCACTTTCTTTGGATTAACGTGTAGTTATGTCTTCTTTTAGTCAAGTTTCAGAGCGTCTGATTTTTAATAACCGGCCGCTGGTTATCATTCTGTTTATATTTGCCACGCTGGTGCTGGCATTTCAGGCGTCGCGTATGCAGCTCGATGCTGGCTTCGAAAAAAATATTCCGCTGAACCACGAATACATGCAAACCTACATGGAGCACCGTAAAGACTTTGGCGGCGCTAATAATGTGCTCGTGGCAGTGTGTGACAAAGACAGTGATATTTTTAATCAGTATTTCTTCGATACGCTTAAGAATGTTCACGATGAACTGTTTTTTATTAACGGCGTAAACCGTTCACTGGTGGTTTCGCTGTATTCACCTTCCACCCGGTTTACCGAAATTGTCGAAGGGGGTTTTGCCGGCGGCCCGGTGATCCCGGCCGATTTTGACTCCTCTAACCCCAGAGCGTTAGAGACAGTTGCCGCAAATATCGAAAAAGCCAAGATTGTTGGCCGTCAGGTGTCTAATAACTACCGCTGTGCCATGGTCACTGCGCAGCTACTTGAGTTAGATCCGGAAACCGGTGAAACGCTCAACACCCTGGCACTGGCTGATGAGCTGGAAACCAAGTTGCGCGGGCAGTATGAAGACGACCAGGTAAGCGTTCATATTATCGGTTTTGCGAAAATGATTGGTGATGTGGCGACCGGTGCTAAATTTGTTGTACTGTTCTTTGCCATCGCTATCGTGATCACCGCTTTCATGGTGTATTTCTTCTCCCGTAATATCATGCTCACCGTGCTACCTATCATGTGCTCAGTTATCGCCGTAGTCTGGCAAATGGGCTTGCTGACCACTTTAGGCTTTGGTCTTGATCCCATGTCGATACTGGTGCCGTTTCTGGTCTTTGCCATTGGCGTGAGTCATGGCGTGCAGATGATTAACGCGGTAGAGAAAAATGTGGTTAAAGGTAGCAATGCCAAACAGGCAGCAATGACCGCGTTCCGCGCATTGTTGATTCCCGGCGGTATTGCGCTGTTGTCTGACACGGTAGGTTTCTTAACCTTACTGGTTATCGATATTGGTATCATTCGTGAGCTGGCGATTACGGCCAGTTTAGGTGTGGCGGTAATTATTCTGACCAACCTTATTCTGTTGCCAGTATTAATGAGCTTTATCCGCTTTCCGGAGCACTACCTCGACCGCTTTGCCGGTAAGGAATCAAAGTCAGAAGGTCTGTGGCAAGTACTGGATGTATGTACCCGTAAAAATACCGCGATCACCATCGTACTGATTACCGGCATTTTGTTTGCGCTGGGCTTTGTGCAGTCCAAGCAAATGCAGATTGGTGATATTCAGGCTGGTGCTGCGGTATTGCATCAGGACTCACGCTACAACCAGGACACGGCTCTAATCACCGACCGCTTTGAAGTGACGGTGGACTATATTTCGGTTCTGGTAGAAACCACACCGGAAGCCTGTACCAGCTACGAAACCATGCGCGCTATCGATGACTTCCAGTGGAAGATGACCAATGTGGATGGTGTGCAGTCGGCGGTATCCCTCGCTTCGGTAGCGAAGGTGGTGAATGCTGGCTACAACGAGGGTAACCCGAAATGGCAGGTATTGCCGCGTAACCAGCAAACGCTGGTACAGGCAATCTCCCGGGTGCCGACGTCGTCTGGTTTACTTAACGGTAACTGCTCGGTTATGCCTATCATCCTGTTTATGGAAGATCACAAGGCGCAAACCATTACCCGGGTGGTTGATGCGGTGAAGGATTTCAGACAGCAATATCAGACCGAAGATACCCGCTTTAGTCTGGCGTCTGGTCCGGTAGGCGTCATGGCAGCCACCAATGAAGCAGTACAGGCAGCGCAAACGCCGATGATGATGTACGTATTTGGTGCCGTAATCATTTTGTGTTTGCTGAGCTTCCGCTCACTACGCGCGACCATCTCTGTAGTATTGCCGTTGTATGTGGTCTCGGTACTGGCACAGGCGTTAATGACCTACCTTAATATCGGCCTGACTGTTTATACGTTACCGGTAATTGCACTGGGTGTGGGTATTGGTGTGGACTACGGTATCTATATTCTGTCGACCATGAATGGTTTAATTAAACAGGGCATGTCCGTTGAAAAAGCCTACCTTGAGGCGCTTAAGGAGCGGGGCAGTGCAGTACTGTTTACCGGTATTACACTGGCGATTGGCGTCAGCACCTGGGTGTTCTCGTCTCTCAAGTTCCAGGTGGATATGGGCATTCTGCTGACCTTTATGTTCCTGGTGAACATGTTAGGCGCCATAGTTGTGCTACCGGCACTGGCCAGACTGTTATGGTTTAACCGAACCGAAAAGTAAATTTTTTCGCATAAGTAACCAATAAAGGAGCCTTTAAGGCTCCTTTTTATTTGCATAATCTGAATACTTACCCAAAATGTAAATATGATGTAAAAACAGGGCTTTTAATTCCGTCATATTTTCGAGAAAATATGTAGGTACAATCTATACTTAACTACAAATTATTATTAGGTAGAGCACATGACAGCTAACTCTCAGCGCTACTCAGTTTTGCTTGAGAATGTTTTTTCACTTATCGACAAAAAAGTAGATGCCAAAAGCCGTGAGCATATTCACACCTTTGGACGGCATTTTTTTAAAAATATCTCTCTGGATGACCTTGAGAATCGTAACGACAGCGATTTATACGGTGCCACACTCAGTCTGTGGAATACCTTCTCCAATTTCGATGCCAGCTCACCCCACGTACGCGTATTCAACCCGGAAATTGAAAAGCATGGCTGGAAGTCTAGCCATACCATTGTTGAGCTCATCATTCGTGATGTGCCATTTTTAGTCGACTCAGTGCGTATGGCATTAAATCGCCTGGGCATCACCGCACATATGCTGATCCACAGCCCGATGAATATTGAGCGCGATGACAGCAACAAACTGGTAAATTTTCTCGATGCGAACCAAACCAGCAACTTAAGACAAACCGTGGTGTTTATCGAGGTTGACCGTCAAACCAGCAAAGCCGATCTGGAACAATTAACCTCAGAGTTGCATTCCACCATCGACGAAGTATCACTGGCGGTGGCCGACTGGCAGCCGATGCTGGATAAACTCAAAGCCATTACAGAACAGGTTAGTAAGGCCAAAAAGTTACCGGTGGATAAATCCCATAAAGACACTGTGCTGCGTTTTCTGGATTGGCTGAGCGATCACAATTTTACCCTGATGGGATATCGCTACTATTCGGTCAGCGCCATTGAAGGCGACCATCAGTGGACGCCCGATAACGACAGCAGCCTGGGCCTGATGAAAAATTCCATCAGCGATAAACCGCGCTTATTATCTGACTTGCCGGCAACAGCGCGGGAAGAGGCGTTAAGTCAGCACCTGTTATTACTGACCAAAACGAACAGCCGTTCACGGGTTCACCGTCCTGCGTACATGGATTATGTCGGCCTTAAGGAATTTAACAGTAATGGTCAGGTTACCGGCGAACACCGTTTCCTGGGCTTATACTCTGCCAGTTTTTATAACAGCAGTACTAAGGATATTCCGTTACTGTCGGATAAAATTCGTCGCATTTGCGAGTTGTCTCAGTTTGACCCGGACACCCACGCCTTTAAAGCGTTTAACAACATAGTTGAAACTTACCCGCGGGATGAGCTGCTGCAAACGCCGGAAGAGGAAATGGCCGAAATCATCCGCGGTATCTTCCAGATGCAGGAGCGTGGTATTACCCGCTTATTCGTGCGCAAAGACACCTTTGGCCGCTTCTTCTCATGCATGGTGTATGTGCCCAGAGAGCGCTACAACACCCAGTTACGTAAAGAAACCCAGGCATTATTGAAGCGATCGCTGAATGCCAGCGGGGAAGTGGAATTTACTACCTTTTTCTCAGAGTCGGTGTATGCCCGGACTCACTATATCGCCAGGGTAGAAGACAACAATGCGGAATTAGACGTGAAGGATATCGAACAGAATATTATTGAGTTAACCAAAACCTGGAATGACCGCCTGTCGTCTGCCTTATCATCGGCCTATGGTGAAGCCAAAGCGAAAATGCTTGAGCGTAACTATCTTAATGCCTTTTCGCCATCTTACACCGAGCATAATCTGCCCAGTGCCGCTCTGGTGGATATCGAAAAGCTGGAACAACTCACCCCTGAAGAAAACCTCGGTATGTTGTTTTACCGGCCACAGGAAGAACAGTCTGACAGTCAGGTGGTGAAGCTTAAGCTGTTCCACCTGTTTGAACCGATTCACCTATCCGATGTACTGCCAATTCTGGAAAACTTTGGTTTACGGGTTATTGACGAAAGCCCGTATAAAATTCAGTGCGCCGATGGCCAGCTTAAGTGGGTCATGGACTTTACCATGCTGCATAAGAGCGGTAATGATCTGGACATGGTTAAAGCCCAGCAGTTATTCCAGGATGCCTTTGCTAAGGTGTGGTACAACGATCTGGAAGATGACGGCTTTAACCGTCTGGTGCTGAGCGCCGAGCTGACAGGCCGTAACGTAACCATTCTGCGTGCGTTTGCTAAGTACATGCGCCAGACCGGCAGTAGTTTCAGCCGCGATTACATTGCGAATACACTGTCGAATTATCCGCACATTGCTGAAATGCTGATCAGCTATTTTGAGCTGATCTTTAATCCGGGCCGTAAGCCGAGTAAAAAGCGCCAGCAAACGCTGCAGGATAAAATTACTGAAGCGCTGGACCAGGTGAGTAACCTGGATGATGATCGTATCATTCGTCGTTATCTGGATATGATCAACGCCACACTGCGGACTAACTTCTATCAGCCGGCAGAAGACGGCAGCGACAAGCCTTATGTGTCGTTTAAATTGCTTCCGGAGTTGATCCCGGAAATGCCATTACCGCTGCCGAAGTATGAAATCTTCGTGTACAGCCCGAAAATTGAAGGTGTGCATTTACGCGGTGGCAGGGTAGCCCGCGGTGGCTTACGCTGGTCAGATCGCCAGGAAGACTTCCGCACCGAAATTCTCGGTCTGGTTAAAGCCCAGCAGGTTAAAAATACTGTGATTGTGCCAGTAGGCGCGAAAGGCGGTTTTGTGTGTAAACAGCTGCCAGCCGGAGCCAGCCGTCAGGAAATCTTCGAAGAAGGCAAAGCCTGTTATCGCACGTTTATTCGCAGTTTGCTGGACATTACCGATAACATAGTCGACAATGAAATTGTGCCGCCTAAAAATGTGGTGCGATTAGACGAAGACGACCCGTATCTGGTAGTAGCGGCTGATAAAGGCACTGCGACATTCTCGGATATTGCTAATGGCATTTCGGAAGAATACAACTTCTGGCTGGGCGACGCCTTTGCCTCCGGCGGCAGCATAGGCTATGACCACAAGAAAATGGGCATTACCGCCCGTGGCGCCTGGGAGTCGGTAAAACGTCACTTCCGCGAAATTGGTATCGATTGTCAGACTACGGATTTCACCTGTGTTGGCGTAGGCGACATGGGCGGTGACGTATTTGGTAACGGTATGCTGCTGTCTGAGCATACCCGCCTGATTGTTGCCTTTAACCATTTGCATATTTTCTTCGATCCGGATCCGGACGCGGCGAAAAGCTATAAAGAGCGCCAACGGTTATTTGAAAACCCCAGCCTGACCTGGGATGACTACGACAAATCACTGATATCCAAAGGCGGTGGTGTGTTTAGCCGGGCGGCTAAATCCATTACCTTAACGCCGGAAATGAAAACCTGGCTGGGTACCCGTCAGAATTCGATGACGCCCACAGAGCTTATTCACAACTGCCTTAAAATGCCGGTCGATCTGATTTGGAACGGCGGTATCGGCACCTATGTGAAGAGCAAAAAAGAAAGCCACAGTGACGTGGGTGACAGAGCCAACGACGCACTGCGGGTTAACGGTTGCGATCTGAAAGCCAAAATTATAGGTGAGGGCGGTAACCTGGGTGCCACGCAGTTGGGTCGTATGGACTTTGCTGCCAACGGTGGCCGGGTGAACACCGACTTTATTGATAACGTTGGTGGTGTGGATTGCTCGGATAACGAGGTCAACATCAAGATCCTGCTTAATGCACTGGTCAGCAATGGCGATCTCACCATTAAGCAACGCAACAATTTGCTCTACGACATGACCGATGACGTAGCGAAAATTGTGCTGCAGGATTGTTATCGCCAGACCCAGACTATCTCGGTGACTGAGATGACCGGCGTTTCCTCACTTAAAGAGCAGTTACGTTTTATCCACGGTCTGGAGCGCGATGGCGCATTAAATCGTGAACTGGAGTTTATCCCTAACGACGATGAAATCTCCGACCGCGCGGTGCAGAATCGCGGCCTGACCCGGCCAGAACTGAGTGTTATTACCGCTTACGGTAAAATGGTTTTAAAAGACCAACTGAATATTCCGGCTCTTACTGATAATCCTTATCACGGTAAGTTGCTGATCAGTGCCTTCCCGCCGGTATTGCGCGAGCGCTTTGCCGAGCAAATGCAGCAGCATCCGCTGCGGGCAGAGATTATTGCCACCAAGTTAACCAATAATATGGTTAACGACATGGGTGCAAACTTTGTGTATCGCATGCAGGAAGAAACCGGCGCGGATATTGTGGAAATCACCAATGCTTACAGCATTATTAAAGGGGTCTTCAGTATTGGCCAGCTGTGGGAGGACATTGAAAGCCTCGACAATAAAGTAGATGCCAAGGTACAGCTGGCTATGCTGGAATCGGCCCGCCGCTTAATGCGCCGCGGTACCCGCTGGTATATCCGCCATGGTGACAACTGCAATGGCATTCAACAGTGTATCGAGAAGTATCAGCCTGCGGTGAATGATCTGTGTGAGAACCTGTCGAACTATCTGGTTAAACAGGAAATCAGCCAGCTCGAGAAAGCCACCCAAAACTGGATGGAAAAAGGTGTACCGCAGGATATCGCGGCCCGGGTTGCTGCTTTCAGTAATCTGTTCAGCGCGCTGGACCTCACCCAGGTGGTGGAACAGGGCTCGCATAGCATTGATGTGGTAGGGCGGTTGTATTATCAGTTAGGCTCAACCCTGGAACTGCACTGGTTCCTTGAGCAAATAAATAATCAACCGGTGGGTAACCATTGGCAGGCACTGGCCAGAGCCTCTTATCGTGAAGAGCTCGACTGGCAGCAGCGCTCGATTGTGGCCGCCTTACTGGCCGGCAACGGTAAATCGAAAGATGCGGATGCGATTTTGGACAACTGGATGCAAAATAATGAAGCCTTGCTAAAACGTTGGTATCATATGATGAGTGAGTTTAAAACCAGCTCGAGCCACGATTTTGCGAAGTTTTCTGTTGCTCTGCGTGAATTGATGCTT
Source organism: Pseudomonadota bacterium (assembly GCA_036141415.1). GTDB lineage: Bacteria > Pseudomonadota > Gammaproteobacteria > Enterobacterales > Alteromonadaceae > Alteromonas. Next base: position 2,146 of record JAYZXK010000065.1, on the reverse strand, counting down.
TTAAGCATGAAGTCTAACCAGTAAACTACGCAACCATGGGTTGATACCTGCTTTACGCTGGCGTAAGTCAGCGTAAGGTTGCAAACATAATCTTCACAGCCCCGACTGGTATTTAAGTGCCCGCCGGGGCTTTAATTTATGGCGTTAAAACACTTCATGTACGATCTGATCCAAAAAATATTGCTTAACTGCGAACCTGAAAAAAGCCACGATTTCAGTATTAAATGGTTACACCGCACCCAGCGCACGCCGCTGTCAGCGCTATACCGGGTAAACACCCCGGATAAGCCCGTGACGGTTGCCGGGGTAACCTTCAGAAATCCGGTGGGACTGGCAGCCGGGCTGGATAAAAACGGTGAGTGTATTGATGCTTTTGCCGCCATGGGTTTTGGGTTTATTGAGGTAGGCACGGTTACACCGCGTCCACAGCCGGGTAATCCCAAGCCGCGCCTGTTCCGCTTACCGGAAAAAAACGCCATCATTAATCGCATGGGCTTTAATAATAAAGGCGTGGATTACCTGGTTGAGCAGGTAAAAGCCAGTCGTTACGACGGCGCTTTGGGCATTAACATTGGTAAAAACAAAGATACCGAAGAAGCTAACGCGCTGGATGACTATTTAAAATGCCTTAACAAGGTATACGAGCACGCCAGCTATGTGACCATCAATATTTCCTCGCCAAACACGCCAGGATTGCGCAACCTGCAGTATGGTGAAGCGCTGGAAGCCCTGCTGGGTGGTCTTAAGGAAGCCCAGGGCACACTGGCTCAGGTACACGGTAAATATGTACCGCTGTTTATAAAAATTGCGCCGGATTTAACGCCTGAAGAAGTGAATGGCATCGCCGAATCGCTGATCAAGTCCGAAATGGACGGTGTTATCGCCACCAATACAACGCTTGATCGCGAGGCAGTACAAGGCCTCAAGCATGCTAATGAAGCCGGTGGCTTAAGCGGTGGGGTGCTGGTAAATCAAAGCCAGCTGATCACCGAACAGTTACACACAGCACTCAACGGTAAGATGCCCATTATCGGCGTTGGTGGTATCCATGATGTTGCCAGTGCTAAAGCCCGAATGGCAGCCGGTGCCGAGCTTATTCAGGTATATTCTTCTTTTATTTATCAGGGACCAGCGTTAGTTAAACAGCTGGTTGAAGGCCTTTAATGTCTGTTTCACAATCTCAGCCTGGATTTTTAGTTACTACCAGTCGCGGTCTCGACGAGCTGCTCAAACAAGAGCTTAGTGAACTTTGCCCTGATGCAGAGCTGGCCATCGCCCGTGGTGGGGTCAGAGTAAAAGATAATCTACAGGCGGCCTACAAAGTATGTTTGTGGTCGCGTCTGGCTAACCGGGTGATCTGGATCTTAAACGAAGGTAACGCTGGATCGGCTGAAGAGTTGTACGATAGCGCCCGCGATATCGACTGGTCGATGCATTTTGCCGTCAATAACACGTTTTCAGTGCAGTTTAACGGCAGCAATAAAGCCATAAATAATACCCAGTTCGGCGCACTGAAAATTAAAGATGCGATTGTCGATCACTTTTATGAAGAAGAGGGTTCGCGTCCCAATGTCGATCGCGACTTTCCGGATATGGTTATCAGCGGCCGTTTGCACCGCGATAAAGTGCTGATTGGTATTGAGCTCTCTGGCGGCAGTCTGCACCAGCGGGCCTATCGTCAGGATGCTGGTCTGGCGCCCTTAAAAGAACATGTGGCGGCAGCCATGCTGATGCGTAGTGGCTGGGCAGCCAATATGAAGAAGCCGTTACTGGACCCTATGTGTGGATCCGGTACGCTGGTCATCGAAGCGGCGCTGATGGCAATGCATAAAGCACCAGGCCTGGGCCGACCGCGCTGGGGCTTCAGCAAGTGGCTGGGCCACCGGGAAAGTGACTGGCAGGCATTAATTGAAGAGGCAAAGTCCGCACAAATTCAGCCTGACATTACGTTATTTGCCAGCGATATCGACCGCAGGTTAATCGCCATTGCCAAACAAAATGCTAATGAGGCGGGGGTGTTTGAACTCATCGAGTTCAACGTGGCCGATGCGATAAAATTTACCCCGCCCGCAGCCATTAGCGAGCCGGGCTATCTGGTGTCTAACCCGCCATATGGCGAGCGTTTAGGTGAGCTCACCGAACTTAT